>CALYTA010000130.1 GCA_945486175.1 uncultured Clostridia bacterium
TCTGACAGGTGATAAGCTGTATCTCAATCGTCTGTATCCGGAAGGAGATGCGGCGTCCCGATTTCCGAGAATTGGCATGGGAACACTGTACGTGTACTGTACGGATGACGGACTGTATCGAAAATACATCCGGCGGGAAAGAAAAGCATAAAAAAATCCCTCAGACCACTGGTCTGAGGGATTGCTGTTTATAAGAGAATTTTACTTGGCAGCGATGACATCCGACATGTCATACATGCCCGGCTGGGTCTGCGTGCCGAGGAAAGCAGCTGCATCGACAGCGCCAACGGCAAAGACCTCACGGGACAGTGCCACATGGCGGATTTCAATCAGCTCGTCGCGTCCTGCGAACAGAACCTCATGCTCGCCGACAATCGTGCCGCCGCGGACAGTATGAATGCCGATTTCATGTTCCGGGCGCTTCATGCGGCGATCATGGCGGTCATAGACATACTCCGGATCGTACGGCAGCGCTTCACTGACGGCATCCGCGAGCATCAGCGCCGTGCCGGACGGAGCATCCAGCTTCTGATTGTGATGCTTTTCGGTAATTTCCACGTCATAGCCGTCGCCAAGGACGGAAGCTGCCTTGCGCAGCAGATCCATCATCAGATTGATGCCGATGGACATATTGCCCGAACGGAAGACCGGGATTTCCGCAGAAGCTGCACGCATTTCCGCAAGCTGCTCCTTGCTGTGGCCGGTGGTGCAGATGACGACCGGCGTTTTGGTCTTTTTGCAGTAATCCAGCAGCGTTTCCAGCGAATTTGCATTAGAGAAGTCAATGATAACGTCACATGCACCGGTAAATTCATGCGGATCGGCATAAACCGGATAATCCGACAGCTTTTCGGTGTAGGCGTCAAAGCCGGCGACGATCTTCATATTTTCTTTTTTGGAGACAATGTCAGTGATGACCTTGCCCATGCGGCCATTGCAGCCGCAAAGTCCGATTTTTAACATCTGTCTGTGCTCCTTACTCTGCCAGCTTGAGACCAGCTTCAGTCATGGCAGCCTTGAGCTGAGCCACGTGTGCATCGGTCATATCACAGAGCGGCATGCGCAGCTCACCGACATCCCAGCCGAGGAAGCGCATTGCCATCTTGACCGGAATCGGATTGACTTCGAGGAACAGTGCGTTGATGAGGTCGAGATACCGGATCTGCATCTCACGCGCTTCGGCATACGCGCCGTCGAGGCACTTCTGTGCAATGCCATGTGCGATGTCCGGTGCAACGTTTGCAAGAACGGAGATAACGCCCTTGCCGCCCATTGCCATCAGCGGGACGATCATGTCATCGTTGCCCGACCAGAAGTTCAGCTCATCGCCGCAGAGGCGCATGGCTTCTGCCAGCAGGGAGAAGTCACCGGAGGCCTCCTTTGCACCGTTGATGTTCGGATGCTTGGAAAGCTCGAAATAGGTTTCCGGCTTGATGGTCATGCCGGTACGGCTCGGAACATTGTAGACAATGATCGGAGTCGGAGTTGCGTCTGCCAGCGCATAGAAATGCTTGATCAGACCCTGCTGGGTGGTCTTATTGTAATACGGGGTGACAGTCAGAAGACCGTCAGCACCCGCCTGGGATGCGAATTTGCCCAGTTCAATGGCATATCGGGTATCATTGGAACCGGTGCCCGCGATAACCGGAACACGGCCATTGACATAGTCGATGCAGAACTGGATGGTATCCTTGTGTTCCTTGTCGGTCAGGGTGGAACCCTCACCGGTGGTGCCGCAGATCGTGATGGAATCAATGCCGCGGTTGATCTGATCGTCAATGATACGCTTAAACTCCGGATAGTTGACGCCGGTAGCGGTCATCGGTGTAATAATAGCGACGTTAGCGCCGGTAAAAATAGGCTGTTTCATGAAGTTTTCCCTCCGATCAAATTGGTGTCTCTCTGCTCTCCAGCGGAACCGTTCCCGGTTTCAGAGAAACGGGAACGGGTTCTGTTGTTGAAACAATCAATCCATGTAGCCCTCGGCACACAGCAGCTCTGCCATTTCAACAGCGCCGCCTGCTGCACCGCGCAGGGTATTGTGGGACAGGCTGACAAAGCGGTAATCAAAAATCACGTCGTCACGCAGTCTGCCGATGGAAACGGCCATGCCGCCCTCGAGATTGCGGTCCAGACGCGCCTGCGGGCGGTCATCCTCTTCAAAGTAGTGCAGGAACTGCTTCGGTGCGCTCGGCAGGTTCAGCTCCTGTGCACGACCGCTGTAATTTGCCCATGCTTCCAGAATCTGCTCCTTGGTCGGCTTGTTCTTGAACTTGACAAAGGCAGCAGCGGTATGGCCGTCGCTGACCGGGACGCGCAGGCACTGTGCGGAAATAACCGGCTCAGTAGCTGCAACAATTTCATTGCCCTCGATGTGGCCCCAGACCTTCATCGGCTCCTTTTCGGACTTTTCTTCCTCGCCGCCGATGTACGGAATGACGTTGTCTACCATCTCCGGCCAGGTCTCAAAGGTCTTGCCGGCGCCGGAAATTGCCTGATAGGTGCAGACAGCAACCTTTTCAATGCCGAAGTCCTTGAGCGCGGTCAGAGCCGGAACATAGGACTGGATGGAGCAGTTGGACTTGACGGCAATAAAGCCGCGCTTGGTGCCCAGGCGCTCGCGCTGTGCCGGGATGATCTTTGCATGGTCTGCATTGACTTCAGGGATAATCATCGGAACATCCGGGGTGAAGCGGTGTGCACTGTTGTTGGAGATGACCGGGCATTCCAGCTTTGCATACTTCTCTTCGAGTGCGCGGATGACATCTTTTTTCATATTGACAGCGCAGAAGGTGAAGTCAACCTTGGAAGCGAACTCCTCTGCATCTGCTTCTGCATCGTACAGAACCATGTCCTTGACATTCTCCGGCATCGGGGTAGTCATCTTCCAGCGGCCTTCGACAGCTTCCGCATAGGTCTTGCCCTTGTTGCGGCCGCTGGCTGCGATGGCGGTAACAGTAAACCACGGATGGTCTGCGAGCAGGGTGACAAAACGCTGACCTACCATACCGGTGGCGCCGATAATGCCGACTCTGTAATTCTTCATGTTGAGTATCCTCCTGAAAAGCAAATGTTTTGTCATTATTATAGTCCGCAGCACGCAGTTTGCGCCGGCTTTTTGAGCAATAAAAAGCCGGTCGGAAAAAGCCGGCCGGAGATGCGGAACAAAGTGCCTGCACGGTATCGTGCAGGGAACAAGTAGCGATAGCGCATCACGGGAGCAAACCGGTGACAGCCGGGCAGATGTTCTCGTACCCGTCCAGACAGACGTCAGCGAACGAAACGCCCTCTTCGGCGGCAGACCCTTTTGTGCCCGGTCATCGGAGCATTCGCCTCCTGTTCGGACAGTACTGATGAAAACCGCGCCTCAATCGTACTATGAAATTATGCTTTTCTTATTCTATCATGGTACAAAAAACTTTGTCAAGCCGATTCCATGGGGAAATCGCACAAAACGACGGCTTTTCCCGCACTTGATTTCGTATGTGCTTTGCGATATGATAGAAGCCGTATCATTCCGGGCAGAATTTTTGATACTGCTGCCAGGGGATAAGGAGGCAGGCGCGCTGTACTCGCGCCAACAATGTGAACGATGAAAACAAGTGACTTTTACTATGACCTGCCGGAACGGCTGATTGCACAGACCCCGCTCGACCATCGGGACGAGTCGCGTCTGCTTGCGCTCAACAAGGATACCGGCGACATCCAGCACAAACATTTTTATAATCTGCCGGACTTCCTGCGTCCGGGCGACACGCTGGTGCTCAATAATTCGCGCGTCATTCCGGCGCGTTTGCTCGGCGTGCGTGAGGATACCGGCTATCCGATTGAGCTGGTGCTGCTGACCGATAAGGGCGACGGCGTATGGGAATGCCTGACGCGCCCGGGCAAAAAATGCCGTGAGGGTGCAAAGCTGAGCTTCGGCGACGGCAGGCTGACCGCGACCGTAGAGGCAATTCTGCCGGACGGCGGCAACCGTTTGATCCGGTTCCATTACGAAGGCATTTTCCTCGAAATTCTGGAAGAGCTGGGCATGATGCCGCTGCCGCCGTATATCAAGGAAAAGCTGGACGACCCGGAGCGCTACCAGACGGTTTACAGCAAGACGCCGGGCTCTGCCGCAGCGCCGACGGCAGGCCTGCATTTCACGCCCGAGCTGCTGGAAAAGATCAGGGCGATGGGTGTCAATATCGCCTATGTGACGCTGCATGTCGGTCTGGGTACGTTCCGTCCGGTCAAGGTGGACGATGTGCAGGATCATGTCATGCATTCCGAGTTCTACATGATGGACGAGGAAAATGCGGCGATCATCAACAACACCCGTAAAAACGGCGGCCGTGTTTTCGCGGTCGGCACGACGGCAACCCGCACGCTGGAGACCATCGCAGCGGAGGACGGTTCGGTGCGCGCCTGC
>CALYTA010000131.1 GCA_945486175.1 uncultured Clostridia bacterium
AGGAATTTGTAATTTCACGGATTTTTTCAACCAGTTCGAACGTTTCCGCGCCCTCATAATCCGCATCGATCGTGAGCACCATGCGGCTGTAACGCTCGGAGACCAGCTGGGACAGCGTGTCTTCATCCAGATATTCCGTCGGGATTTCCGCACCTGCCGCATCGACATAGGAGATGATGCTGGATACCTGCGGCAATTCCTTCAGTTCATTGGACAGCTTTACCTGCGTTGCAGTGCTGTCCTTCGGGACAAGTACAACATAGGTGTCCTGCCTGCCAAAGGTATCTTCCATTTCCTGTGTATCGGCGCCAAGCTGCGTTTCCGATCCGAAGATATGGGAAGAACCATAGTAAAAGTCGTTGTGGCTCGAAGCAAGGTTTGCCGGTACAACAATCAGAACGAATGCACACACGAGCGGCAGCATGACGCGGTAGACAAAGCGGCCAAAGCCGTGGAAATCCGGCATGAACGAGCGGTGCTCGGTTTTGTCAATCCAGCGGTAAACCGAGAGGATCAGCGCAGGAGAGAAGGTGAATACCGTAATCAGGCTGATGGCAATGCCTTTTGCGAGTGCGAGACCCAGATCCGGACCGATGCGGAATTGCATCAGGCACAGGGCAAGGAAGCCGATGACTGTGGTCGCGCCGCTGGACAGGATGGACGTTGTGGATTTGCACAGCGCATCGACCATGGCTTCTTCCACATTTTCCGCCTTTTCGCGGCATTCCGTGAAGCGGTGCAGCAGGAAGACTGAGTAGTCCAGCGAGACAGCGAGCTGTAAGATGCTGCCCGCAGCGTTGGTGACAAATGAAATTTCGCCGAAAACCAGGTTGGAACCGGAGTTGATGATGATCGCGACGCCGAGACCGACCAGAACAACAAAAGGCTCCATCCAGGAGGTTGTGGTCAGCAGCAGGATGAGCAGAACAAGCAGGACAGCGAAGACAGCGATTTTGGAAATTTCACTGACCGTACTGGTCGTGGCGACTGCGGTGGAAACCGCTGTGCCGCTCATGGCGTTGTCATCGCCGATCAGTTCGCGGATATCATCGACAGCATCGACACGTTTGTGTTCTTCGATGGTGACGGTGAACAGCGCCGTGTTGTCCTTGTAATATGCCTCCACGGTGTCCGTGTCCAGCGTTTCCAGCGGCTGTGCGACGTCTGCGGCATCATCCAGCCACATGACATCGGTCACGCCGTCAACCTCTGACAGCTTTTGCTTGTACTCCAGCGCCTCCGGAATGGAGACATCGTGGATCATAACGCGCGCGTTTGGAATACCGCCGGAAAATTCCTCTTCCATCACATCCAGTGATACGGTGGAAGCGGTATCCTCCGGAAGATAGTCATTCATGTCATAGTTGACGGAGACCATCCGCTGGCACAGTCCACAGATTACAGCCAGCACGGCGAACAGGGTAAGAACAGTTTTTCTATGGCGCACGATGGCAGTATAAAAGCGCCGCATAGTATTCTCCTTTCATTTCAGGGGATTGATGTGCCTTGCAGCGGCATGGTATTCCGTTCCCCGTGTATGGTCAGTTCGATGGACGAAGCATCAAAGCGTCCGTCTGCGGTGTACGGAATGGTGCGTACAAGTGTCTGTATTTTCCCGGCCAGTGTACACGAGCCGTCCGGCAAAAGCCTGCCGCTGACTATGTTGCTGGAGCCGAGAATACGGAGTGTCCCACGGATGCGCGTTCCACGCGTGGACAACAGGAGATGTCCGTCCCGTGGCCCGAGCGGCGTTTTCATCGTCACGCGGTATTGGTATTGCGGCATATCGGGTTCCCCTTTCTTTTTTTGACGGCTCTAATTGTAACGTTCACACCGGTGTGCCGCAACGGACAATCACCCACCAGGTGTGGTAAAATCGGACAAATGGGGTAATATTGACGGTCAAAATCATTTGCCGGACAGTTGAAACTTTTTCGGACAACTGTATAATAAACGGTGAGAAACAAATGGTACGAAAATGGGAGGTATCACAATGAAACACGATGCGACAACACTGCGTACCAAAAAAGCACTTGCCGAATCGCTCAAGAATCTGATGCAGAGCAAGCCGTTTTCCAAAATTACGGTCAGCGAAATCACACGCGACTGCGGCGTCAACCGCAAGACGTTTTACTATCATTTTGAGGATGTATACGATTTGCTCAAGTGGATGCTGGAGCAGGAAGCCATCGAGGTATTTAAGCAGTTCGATCTGCTGGTTGATTACCGCGACGCACTTGCCTTTGTCATGGATTACGTGGATCAGAACAAGCATATCCTGAACTGTGCCGTCGATTCGGTCGGCCGGACAGAGCTCAAGCGCTTTTTCTATCAGGATTTTATCGGCATCGCACATATGATGGTGGACGGCGCAGAACGCGAAGGCGGTACACATACTTCTGAGGACTTCCGGCAGTTCCTGTGCGAGCTGTTTACAGAAGCACTGGCAGGAGTCCTGATTGAATCGTTCCGCCCGGGGCAGAAATGGGATCGGGACAAGGCGCTGAATTATATTACCACCATCCTGCGCTCCTCTATCCTGGCCGCGCTCCGCGAGGCGGAAAAGCAGGGATTATAAAAACGTGCGCTTCCCTGCGGAAACGCACGCTTTTGGCTTGCGGGGGCTTGTTTACTTGGCAGTTACAACGCCGTTCAGGCTCTTGCCGACAGTCGACCAGTTGACAGCGGCATTCAGAACCTCGTTCAGGGCCTGCACCGGAATCAGAACCGTACCGTCCTGCTCGACAAGGGCGCTATCCTGTACGACCTTTGCACCGTTGGAATAGTAAATGTTGCTGTTTTTGGTCATCGTGGCTTCCACTGAGCCAAGGATGACGGTTGCAGTGTCGCCGTTCCACTTGACTGAACCGCCCAGCGCCTTCACAGTGTCTTCAAGCGAGGTGTAGAATGTGCGGTCAATGACAGTGACACCCTGTTCTGTATCGCCAGCAGTCAGATTGATGTCCAGCAGGTTGATGAAGTCCGTCTTCTTGATGAGCGCGTGGATGCCCTTGGTCTTGTCGACAACCTGGGAAACCTCATAGTCGGTTGCAGCGCTCAGGTAAGCATATGCCATGTCGCGGTCAACACCGAGCTGTTCGTTGAGGAAATCAATGGACTCGCGGCAGGATTCCTTCATGGCCTCGTCCAGATCCTCATCCAGACCGATCGGGATCCAGTAATCTTCAGTTTCACCGAACGGCTGCGTGAAGTTCTCACTGTCGCCGACAATTTCTTCCGAACCGTTTTTGAGGGCGGTCAGACGGACCGTACCGCGCAGGGAGCCCTCCAGAGCAGTCAGTGCAACTTCGCCGTCGCCCTGTGCAAAGTGCGGGTCACCGGTGAAGAACATCGCGCCCTCTACCTCGATCGGAAGGTACAGCGTGGAGCCTTCGCCCAACTCATTGATGTCGAGGTTGCCGCCCTGCTCCGTCGGCGGAACCGAGCTAAGCATTTCTTCTGTATCGGTCGCAACACCCATGATGCCGAGGAACGGGTCGAGCTCATATGTGACTTCTTCGCCGTCTACCTCGTAATAGGAGCACCAGACATCATCGACCTTCTTGATGGGAGCGAACTTGGAGACATCGCCGTACTTTTCCGGTTCCTCTGCGGAAGCGTCGTCATAGCGCGGGGAATTTTCCGGGAATTCATCCGGCAGTGCACCCTTGTAATGGCGGTTGGAGATGACGCCATACGGAACGCGCGGCTGGAGATCGAGCACCTCGATCTTCAGGACATCACCCGGCTCTGCACCTTCGACCTCAACCGGGCCGGTGACAATATGCGGGCCGTCCTCAAGTAAATCGTGCGCGATGTCTGAGTCAGTGATATTGATGGCATCGGTCAGGATTTCATTCTCTGATACGCCCTGACTGGTGAAATATTCCAGCGCATCGCGGCCTTGATCCTCCAGCAGGCCCTCGTGGGAGACCGTATCGAAGGTGACGGTGCTGCCCGATTCAACTGTCAGAACCGGTTCGGTGTCGCGGTTCGGCAGTCGGCCCCAGTTGATGGTGTCTTCATTCGAGCCGACATAGTAGTCGCCCATAATCGTGCCGTCGTCCTTGGTCTGGAGGATTTCAAAGGTATCATCCTGCGCAGTCTGTGCAGTTGTTCCGGAGCCGCTGTCGGTCGTCTGCGTGCTGCTGCCGCAGCCGGCTACCGTGCCGGTCAGCAGACCGGACACAAGAAGCATCGCTGTCAATCGTGTGTAATTCATCATATTCATCCTTTTTCATGCCGGTTGGTTTTGTGTAAAAAAACAGAGGTCTACGATGCGCGCTCTCGTAGACCTCTTTGTCTGTAACCAGTATACAAAAGAAAGGTGGATTGTGCAATTCGCAAAATATACGAGAAAAAATTTTGCGTTTTCAATACATTTTGACATTATATACAATCATTT
>CALYTA010000132.1 GCA_945486175.1 uncultured Clostridia bacterium
GGCATGGTTATCAATAACCTGTATTACTGGTCCACCAACCAGTCCATCATCCAGCGTACCTTCGGTGCACAGAACCTGAAGGAAGCGCAGAAGGGCGCAATTTTTGCATCCTTCATGAAGATCTGCACCCCGCTGATTATCGTCGTTCCGGGCATCATTGCGTACTTCCTGTACGGCGAGCAGGTCTGGACGAACAATGGCGACGTTGCATATGCAATGATTGTCAACGATGTCATGCCGACCTGGCTGCTGGGCTTCTTTGCAGCGGTTATGTTCGGTGCGATCCTGTCGTCCTTCAACTCGGTTCTGAATTCTGCATCGACGATCTATGCGCTGGATATCCATCGCCCGATCTTCAATCCGACCTGCTCTGATGCGCACTGCGTAAAGGTCGGCCAGAGATTCGGCACTGTCCTGACCATATTTGCAATTGTCCTGTCTCCGTTCATGCTGTACATGGGCGGCATCACGTCCTTCGTAAACTCTGCATTTGCAGCGTTCAATACGCCGATTTTCGTCTGCCTCGCTGTCGGCTTCCTGTCCAAGAAGGCGGACGCGCTTCTGCCGAAGGTCGTCATTCCGATTCACGTTGTCCTGTACTGCTTCCTGCAGTTCTGGGCACGCAACCACATCGCGGCACTGGTAAATGTACATTACCTGTACTTCACCGCAATCCTGTTTGTCATCGATATGATTATCGTTGCAATCGTCATCAAGGTTCATCCGCGCAAGACCGACTTCGTCCTCGAAGACCACAGCGCTGTTGACCTGACTCCGTGGAAGTATGGCAAGATTATTGCAGCAATCTCCCTGATTGTCATGGCAATTGTCTATATCATCTTCTCGCCGATTGGCGTGGCAGAGAGCGGTTTCGTTACCTATATGGTAATGTAATTTCCCTCAATCCTGTGAAATTCCGGAACAGGAAAAAATTCCATACCAATAGAAAGCCGCCTGCGCAAATTGCGCGGGCGGCTGTTTTGCATGTGTGAATTATGCTGCGGGCTGTTCCGGTTCGGTTTCTGTGGAGCCGCTTTTCGGCTCAGCTGCGGGTTCCGCTTCCTCCGGGTGCAGGGTTTCGTCGGTGAAGTCGCTGTAGACCTCGCCCGGTTCAAGTGTCACGCCCTTGAGCTGTGCCAGCTCGGATACCGTGACAAACGCATAGCCCTGTGCCTGAAGCTCATCAATCGCTGAGAGCACGCCCTCCACCGTGGTTTCATATAGGTCGTGCGACAGGACGATGGCACCGTCCTCCGCGTTTTCAACGATGCGGGCCTTGACGCTGGAGGCATCGCGGTATTTCCAGTCGAGCGAATCGATGCTCCACAGGATGATCGGCAGGCCGAGCTGCTTCATGGACGCCCTGACTGTGTCGTTGTAGGCACCGCCGGTAGGGCGCATGACCGTCGGCTCTTCACCGGTATAGGAGGCAATCAGCTCACTGTTGCTGCTGATCTGCTGCAGGCCGCCGTCACTGACCTCGCGGTCGAGCAGCACATGGTTCATGGTGTGGTTTCCGACCTCATGCCCTTCTGCCAGATAGCGTTCTGACATGGAATTGAAATCCCTGATGCGGTAGCCGCAGAGGAAGAATGTCGCATGCACGCCGCGTTCCTTCAGGCCGTCGAGCAGGTGCTCGGTGCGGCCGCCCTCATTGCCGGTCGGCCCGTCATCGAAGGTAATTGCCATGTACTTTTCGCCCTGTGGAATGGGATTTTTTTCGATTTCTTCCTCCAGCCCGCCTGCGGGAACAGCGGAACCAGCTGCACTGCCCGCAGCCTGTCCGCTGCCTTCGGCACTGCTTCCGCTTCCGGAAGAAGCCTGGGCATTTTGGGAGCCGGTTGCGGGATTCAGCCCGCAGCCTGCGGTGCCGAATACAATTGCGCCGCACAGCAGTGCAGCAAATGTCTGTTTGAATTTCATTTTTTAGCCCTCTCTCTGTCTGTACCGCGCCGTTTCCGGTGCTTTTGTTATTATACCACAAACGGCGCGAAATAACAGGGAATGTGCCGTTTTGTTACGAAACTGTAAGCAAATAGAAAGAATTGGACGAAAAACAGGGAAATGGAACGAAAAAAACGAGCCGGATTGTCCGGCTCAAAGCGGTTATGCAGCTGTTTGCCTGCCGCGGCAGAGCTTCCGGGAAAACGGCGTGCACAGAAACAGGCCGCAGACCCCATACCGAAGATGTATCCGGGGACAAATGCGGTTACGGCATGCCGCCAGGCATCCATCGTCATGCTGCCCGTGCGCACATATAAACAGGAAATCCCGCATAGAGCAAAAAAGCAGGAGCCTGCCAAAGGCAGGCTCCTGCGGGATTTGTTTGATTTTGCGTCTGAAACGCGGGGGATCAATAATGACGTGCTTCGTACAGATGATCCTGCAGTCTCTTGTAGGCTTCCTGAACTTCCGGCTTGTCGGATACAGAAGCAACGCCTACACGCCACCAAGCTTCCCATTCCTTGGACATGGACTTCGGCAGAACCTTCATGTCGATCAGAGTGGAAACAGTCTGCTTCTTGGAATCCTCCAGAGCAGCTGCCAGCTCTTCGATGGTCTTTACGCGGTAAACCTTGCAGCCGTAAGCTTCAGCAACACCAGCGTAGTCGATGTTCATTGCCGGACCCAGATCACAGCCGTCGTACGGAGTGCCCGGGATATGCATGTTCTTCTCAGTGGTACGGGACTTGTTGCCCTGGCCAACCTGCAGGTTGTTGATGCAGCCGTATGCAGCGTTGTCGAACAGGCAGACGTTGATCTTGTAGCCATACTGGATGGAAGCGATCAGCTCAGAGTGCAGCATGTCGAACGAACCGTCGCCGCACATTGCGTAAACTTCCTGATCCGGGCAAGCGATCTTACAGCCGTAAGCACCGGCAACTTCGTAGCCCATGCAGGAGTAACCGTACTCACAATGGTAGGTGTTCGGAACGGAAGCTCTCCACAGTGCCTGGAGGTCGCCCGGCAGGGAGCCGGCAGCACCGACACAGATGGAATCCGGAGCGATGTGAGTGTTGATGTAGCCCAGAGCAGCGGTCTGAGTCAGCTTGGAGCCGATGGACTCGATGAAGTGCTCAACAGCGCGGCGGTTGTCGTCCTGGATTTCCGGAACATAGGACTCAGCGTCGATGTACTCGGTGTGATCCATGCGGTCAACGTCAGCCCACCATGCATCCTGAAGTCTCTTGACCTCAGCAGCGTACTCATCGGAGGTGTGATAGCCGCCCATTGCGTCGATCTCAGCCTCGATAGCGGTCAGCGCTTCGTTTGCGTCAGCAACGACCGGGTAAGCGTCCATCTTCAGGCACTGGAACTCGGACGGGTTGATGTTGACAAACTTTGCGTTTACATCGTACAGCCACTTGGAAGCGGTGGTGAAGTCGGTGTAACGGGTGCCGACGCCGATGACAACGTCACAGTCATGTGCAAATGCGTTTGCACACTCGGTGCCGGTGATGCCGAGGCCGCCGAGGCTCAGCGGATGGGTCCACTCGATTGCGGATTTGCCCGCCTGGGTTTCGCCGAAAGCAATGCCATACTTTTCAGCGAATGCACGGAATACCTTATGTGCTTCTGCGTAGCGTACGCCGCCGCCGCAGATCAGGAGCGGCTTCTTCGCGCTTCTGATGATTTCAGCAGCCTTCTTGGCAGCCTTCTTGGTAGCCGGACGGCGCTCGATGTTCCAAACGCGCTTCTTGAAGAAGTCAACCGGATAATCGTAAGCTTCGCCCTGAACGTCCTGCGGGATGGAAACTGCAACAGCGCCGCAGTTGCCCGGATCGGTCATTACGCGGAATGCAGAGATCATGTCGGTCATGATCTGCTCCGGACGGTTGACACGGCCCCAGTACTTAACAACAGCCTGGAAGGAATCGTGTGCGGAAATGGTCAGGTTCTGCGGCTGCTCCATCTGCTGCAGTACCGGGTCCGGCTGACGGGATGCGTAAACATCGCCCGGCATCAGCAGAACCGGAATGTTGTTTGCAGTAGCGGTAGCGGCTGCGGTGATCATGTTGCAGGCGCCAGGACCTACGGAAGAGGTGCAGACGAATGCCTGCTTGCGGCGCAGCTGGCGGGAGAATGCAACAGCGGCCAGAGCCATGCCCTGCTCGTTCTTGCCCTGGTAAACTTCCAGATCCTTGATCTCCTGCTCGATGCCGTTGCAGTAGCCGACACAGTTGCCGTGGCCCGGGATCATGAAGATACCGCGGATGAACTTCTGCTCAACTTCATTGCCGTCCATATCGATGTAGCTGACATACTGGTTCTCCAGGAAGCGGATGCAAGCCTGGCTGGTCGTCAGACGGACGGTTTCCATGTGTTTCATTGGAATTTCCTCCTCATGCAATTCTTACACAATTTCTCACGATTGTTTTAGGATTGTATT
>CALYTA010000133.1 GCA_945486175.1 uncultured Clostridia bacterium
GCGAATGCCGCGTCATTTGAGATGAAAAAAAGAAACCCGG
Source organism: uncultured Clostridia bacterium (assembly GCA_945486175.1). Taxonomy (GTDB): domain Bacteria; phylum Bacillota; class Clostridia; order Oscillospirales; family Butyricicoccaceae; genus Butyricicoccus_A. The sequence goes on from CALYTA010000133.1 coordinate 41, forward strand.
ATGGCAGCTGGGTTGCGGCGACGCCGGTGCATGTGACCGACGGCGGTGCGGAGCCGGCGGCAGAGGAGCAGTCTTCGGCACAGGAGCCGGAAACTGCCGCGGAGGCTGAACCGGCCGAGGCCGTTCCGGAGGAACCGGTGAAGGAACCGGAAAGCGCGGCGCCGGAAGCTGCTGAGCCGGAGGAAGAACCGGAAGACGAACCGGAGGAAGAAGTATCGAAAGAAGGCACACAGCGCAAAAAATCGAAGGGCAAGCGCATCGCGGCGGTAGTTGCCGGTGCGGCCGCGGTTGTCGTGATCGGTTTCAGCGCATATGTGTACAGCTACGGCGGCATTTTCCCGGGTGTCCGCGTTGCGGATTCCTACAAGCTCAGCGGGATGACGCAGGAAGAGGCACAGTCGTACATAGCCGGAGAGGTACAGAACGGCATTTTCGATAAGGAAATCAAGCTGACCGGAAAGGACCTCGGCACGGATTCCGAAAAGGAATACACCATCAAGGTGTCTGACGTTGCGGAAGCAGTCGACGGCGCGACCTCTGCACAGCAGGCGTATCTGATCGGCCGTGAGGGCAATTACTTCCAGCGCGTCGGCACAGTGCTCAACAGCATGTTCAGCGGCTGGGATGTTTCGCTCAATGCAACCGTAAAAGACGGTACGATTGCCGCAAAGGTGGATGAAATTGCCGCAGACCTGACCTATGATCCGGTACAGCCGAGCTGGCAGGTCGATAAGGAAAAGGCCGAGCTTCAGGTTGACACAGGCAAGCAGGGCCTTGGCTTTGACAAGGAAAAGGCAGTCAGCGACCTGACCGCCAAGGTGCAGGCCGTCGATCTGGAGGACTACACCATTGAGACCTATGCAGTCGATCAGGAGAAGCCGGACGCCAAGGCGATTGCCGAGGACGTCAACTGTGATCCGCAGAATGCGACTGTTGACAAGTCGGACGGCAAGACCGTTCTCGAGGCGGTAGACGGCGTCAAGGTGGAAGAAAGTGCAATTTCCTCCGCCATCGGCGATGCGACGGAACAGACCTATACCATTCCGGTTGAGCTGACCGAAGCGAAGATCAAGAAGGCGGATCTTGAGCCGGTGCTGTTCCGCGACACGCTGGCATCTGCAACGACCTATTACAACGGCGGGCAGGCATCACGTACCACCAACCTCCGTCTGGCGGCGAATGCGTGCGACGGCACGATTCTGAACCCGGGCGAGGAGTTCTCGTACAACGATGTTGTCGGTGAGCGCACTGCGGCACGCGGTTACAGGTCTGCGATTATCTTCCAGGATGGCCAGGAGGTCGAAGGCCTCGGCGGCGGTGTCTGCCAGCCGTCCTCGACGATCTATATGGCAACCCTGCGCGCTGACCTCGATGTAACAGAGCGCTATAACCATCAGTTCCAGGTCACCTACACGCCGGTATCGCAGGATGCGGCGGTTGCCTGGGGCAGCAAGGACTTTAAATTTGTCAACGATACGGATTATCCGATTAAGCTCGACATCAGTGTCGGCGGCGGCACGCTGACCGTCCGCATCATCGGCACCAAGACGGTCGACAAGGAGGTTTCGCTGTATGCGAAGACCTACGCGAGCGGCAGCTATAAGCATGCGACGCTGTACAAGACGGTCACGGTAAACGGCGAATCCACCACAAATAAGGAAAACAGCAGCTCGTACCTGCTGAAGTAATGTGCGCGGTGTCGCGCCCGGGAGGAAGCACATGGGAAAACAACATGCGGACAATGTATTTGGCAGCAAGCTCGCTGCCAGGCAGGACATTGCAGCATCATTGTGGCCGACCCTGGGCGCGACACTGCTGTATCTGGTTCCGGGCATACTGCTGTCGCTGGTCTTCCGGACAGCATGCTTTGATGCGGAGGGCGCGCTGCGCGAGCTGTCCGATGTGCGGCTGCTGGCATATGCAGGCGCTTATCTGCTCGCCACACTGCTGATTGACAAGCCGCTGTATTTCGGTCTGACACAGTTTTATGCGCTGCGGCGCGCCGGTGCGTACCCGACAGCGAGTATGGTGACGATGTGCCTCGGTTCAGCGAAGCTGTATGCAAAATCCATCCGGCTCACACTGGTGCTCGCACTGTTTTCGGCACTGTGGGCGCTGCCGCTGGCTGCTGTGGCATACGGTGCGGTCTATGCCGTGTCCCTGCTGCTGCCCAACACCTTTGGATGGTTCGTCAGCTGGGAGCTTGTGATTGTCGCGGTGCTGGTTTATGCCTGCATGGTGGTGCGGTATCAGTGTGCGTATACCCTGCTGGCGGAACGCAAAGACCTGGGCTGCTGGCGCGCGGTGCGCATGTCGGCGGAAACATTCCGCGGGCATAAGCGCGAGGTGTTCAGCCTGCTGCTCAGCTTCTGCTTCTGGTTCCTGCTGACACTGCTGCTGGGCGGCATCCCGATGATTTATGTCTATCCATATTTCCTTCTGTCCGTCTATCATCTGTTTGACCGCATCCGGGGCGTACAGATCCGGGTGGAGCCGCCGAAAGCGGATCAGGAGTAAAAGAATCCGAATGCTTCGGGCACAGCGGGCAAAATTTCTGCTGTGCCCGTTATTTTTTTCGGCAGAATGGGGAAATTTTTCAAAATAACTTGATGTTGCGCCCCGTTTTGGTATATCATGAAAAAGAAAGAATTTGAATGTGAAGGAGAGATTCCATTGGAGAAGAAACCGTTTTATATAACCACTCCGATTTATTATCCGTCTGATAATCTGCACATCGGCCACTGCTACTGCACCGTAGCGACCGACACCATGGCGCGCTATAAGCGCCTGCAGGGCTATGACGTCATGTTCCTGACCGGCACGGATGAGCACGGCCAGAAGATCGAGGATAAGGCGAAGGAAGCCGGTGTCACGCCGCAGCAGTTCGTTGACAACATCGTCAGCGGCATCAAAGATCTGTGGAAGCTGATGAATATCTCCAACGACCGCTTCATCCGCACCACGGATGACTACCATGTCGAAGCGGTACAGAAGATTTTTGAGCGCCTGAAGAATCAGGGCGATATCTACAAGTCGGTCTATAAGGGCAAGTACTGCAAGCCGTGTGAGTCGTTCTGGACGGAGGCGCAGCTGGTTGACGGCAAATGTCCGGACTGCGGCCGTGAGGTTGTCGATGCGGAGGAGGAGGCATATTTCTTCCGCCTGTCTAAGTATGCAGACCGCATCATCAAGCTGTATGAGGAGAACCCGGGCTGGCTGGAGCCGGCATCCCGCGCAAATGAGATGCTCAATAACTTCATCAAGCCGGGCCTTGAGGATACCTGTGTATCGCGCACCTCGTTCAGCTGGGGCATTCCGGTACCGTCTGACCCGAAGCATGTCGTTTACGTCTGGATTGACGCGCTGACCAACTATATCACCGCACTGGGCTATGAAAACGACAAGTACGATGATTTTGAAAAATTCTGGCCGGCAGACGTCCACTTCATCGGCAAGGAAATTGTCCGCTTCCATTCCATCCTGTGGCCGGCAATGCTGATGGCACTCGACCTGCCGCTGCCGAAGAAGGTTTATGGCCACGGCTGGCTGCTGCTGGACGGCGGCAAAATGTCCAAGTCCAAGGGCAATGTTGTCGATCCGGTCTTCCTGTGCGAGCGCTATGGCGTGGATACCCTGCGCTACTTCCTGATGCGTGAATTCCCGTTCGGCTCGGACGGCGTATTCTCCAACGAAGCGCTCATCAACCGCATCAACTCCGACCTGGCAAACGATCTGGGCAACCTGGTATCGCGCACCGTTTCCATGGTCGAGAAATATTTCGACGGCACGCTCCCGGCAGAGCAGGCAGCAGACGACCTCGACAACGAGATCGTTGCAATGGCATCTGATCTGCGCGCACGCTACGAGGAAAAGATGGAAGCATATGCGTTCCAGGACGGCCTGATTGAGATTTTCAAGGTCATCTCCCGTGCGAACAAGTATATCGACGAGACCGCTCCGTGGGTACTCGCAAAGGATGAGGCAAACCGCCCGCGTCTGGCGCGCGTCATGTACAACCTGCTGGAGACCATCCGCATCTGCGGCGTGCTGCTGACCCCGTTTATGCCGGACTCCGCGGAGAAGATCCGTGTCCAGATCGGCGCATCCGAGGATGTGTATACCTGGGAGACCGCAGGCACCTTCGGCACGCTGCCGGCTGACGTCACCGTTTGCAAGGGCCCGGCGCTGTTCCCGCGCATTGACATGAACAAGGAGTTGGAATTCCTTGAGAAGCGCCAGGCGAAGCAGATCAAGGAAGCACAGAAGAACGCCAAGAAGGCGGAAAAGGCAGAAAAGAAGGCGGAAG
>CALYTA010000134.1 GCA_945486175.1 uncultured Clostridia bacterium
GAAGGCACTGGACGGTGTCATTCCGCAGATCCGCGGCATGCAGGTGCGTGTGAGCTGCAATGAGGCGAATGCCTATGACGCTGTGCTCATCTCGAAATTCGATTCGCTGGAAGATCTGGACATTTACAAAAATGATCCGCGCCATGTTGCGGTATCACAGCTGTGCAAGTCCATCCGCGAGACGCGCGCTGCGATTGATTTTGAAGAATAAGACCGGAATGCCGCTGTTTTGCGCAGCGGCATCTTTCTTTTCGTGACAAAATCATGTACAATGATAGCAAGACCAGCAAGGAGGTTTTTTGACTATGTCCATACAGGAACTCTGTACCGTCCGGGAACGGCAGGCGCTGAACAGCACAATGTTTGCGCTGACGCTGGAGGCACCGCGCATCAGTGCGGCAGCGCAGCCCGGACAGTTTGTCCATATTGCATGCGGGGAAGCAAATCTGCTGCGCCGCCCGATTTCCATCTGCCAGGCACAGGACGGCCTGCTGAAAATTGTCTTTGTCGTCAAGGGCGAAGGTACAAAATGGCTGTCCGAACGCAAGGCGGGTGATGTGCTCGATATCCTCGGCCCGCAGGGCCATGGCTTTGACATGGATGCGCTCGGCGCGCGCCCGGTATTCATCGGCGGCGGCATCGGTGTCCCGCCCATGCTGCTGACCATGCAGACAGCACGAGCAAACGGTGCGCAGCCGTCTGCAATCCTCGGCTTCCGCAATCGCGATGCGGTTATCCTTGAGGAGGATTTCCAGGCGCTCGGCACGACATATGTCGCGACCGATGACGGCTCCTATGGCATCCACGGTTTTGTGTCCGATGTGCTGAAGGCACATATTTCCGAATACACTTCGGTCTGCTGCTGCGGCCCGAAGCCGATGCTCCGCGCACTCGCGTCCATCGCAGAGGAAGCCGGCATCCCGTGCCAGGTCTCGATGGAGGAGCGCATGGGCTGCGGCATCGGCGCCTGTCTCGTCTGCGCCTGCGCGCTCAAGGCGAAGGACGGCGAAACCCGTTATGGGCATGTCTGCAAGGACGGCCCGGTCTTTGACTCGAAGGAGGTGCAGTGGTAATGGCTGATCTTCGTGTGAATTTCTGCGGGGTGGAGCTGAAAAACCCCGTCACGACCGCATCCGGCACGTTTGGCTTCGGTCATGAATACGGTGAATTTTACGATCTCGGCGAGCTGGGCGGCATCGGTGTCAAGGGCCTGACACCGGAGGAGCGCCTTGGCAATCCGGCACCGCGCATCGCGGAAACCCCGATGGGCATCCTCAACTGTGTCGGCCTGCAAAATCCGGGCGTCGACCGGTTTATTGAAGAGCAGATCCCGTTCCTGCGCCAGTATGACACGCGTATCATCGCAAATGTCTCTGGTACCTCTGTCGAGGAATATGCCGGGATTGTCGAAAAGATTTCCGACGCCGATGTCGATCTGATTGAGATGAATATCTCCTGTCCGAACGTCAAGTGCGGCGGCCTGACCTTCGGCACACAGCCGAAGATGGTGGAAGAAGTCGTTTCCGCGGCGAAGAAGGTTGCAAAGAAACCGCTGATTGTCAAGCTGTCCCCGAATGTCACGGATATCGCGGAAATTGCCCGCGCAGCGGTCTCCGCAGGCGCGGACGCGCTGTCCCTCATCAACACGCTGCTCGGCATGCGCATTGATGTCGAAAGCCGCCGCCCGATTCTGTCCAACATCATGGGCGGACTTTCCGGCCCGGCCGTGTTCCCGGTTGCGGTGCGCATGGTCTATCAGGTGCATCAGGCAGTCGATGTACCGATCATCGGCATGGGCGGCATCCGTTCCGGCCGCGATATCGTGGAAATGATGCTCGCAGGTGCTTCTGCGGTTGCCATTGGCACCGCCTGCTTTGCCGACCCGATGGCACCGGTCAAGGCACTGCATGAGCTGGAGCAGTTCCTCGATGAACACGGCATTGCATCCGTCACCGAGCTGACAGGAGCGGTGCAGATATGAGTACAACAATTTATCTTGTCCGCCATGCCGAGGCGGAGGGCAATATCGGCCGCCGCTGTCACGGACACTATGACAGCCTGCTCACCAAACGCGGTCTGGAGCAGGCAAAGGTCGTCGGCGAACGCTTCCGCAGCGAGCCGATTGATGCGGTATATTCCAGTGACCTGTGGCGCGCCCGCCACACCGCGCTGGCCATTGCGGAGCCGCACGGACTTCCGGTCATCGAGCGCAGGGCGCTGCGCGAGATCGACATGGGCGAATGGGAGGACAAGGCATGGGCAGAGCTTCCCATCATCCAGCCGGAGCTGTATGATACGTGGTGCAACCGCCCGTGGCTGTGCCGTGCGCCCGGCGGTGAGACCATCATGGAATCCGGTGTGCGTGCGCTGGACGAAATGCGCCGCATTGCGCGCGAGGAGGACGGCAAAACGGTCGTCGTTGTCAGCCATGGCTCCGCCATCCGCGGCATCCTGACACGTGCGCTCGGCCTGCGCGACGATGAGATGATGCAGGTCGGCTGGGGCGACAACACCTGCGTCGCGAAGATGATTTTTAACGATGACAGTTCGATTGAAATTCCGTACCGCAACGACAATTCCCATCTGCCGAAGGAGCTGTCCACGTTCTATTCGCTCAAGTGGAGCGACAGCGTGGATGTACCCGCATCACCGCAGATGTGGTTCCGCCCGGTCAACTGGGACGACGCAGATGACAAGGCGATGGCACTGGACATGTTCCATCAGATTTACTGGCCAACCTACGGCAGGGACACCTATACCGACGAGCAGATTGAAGCGCGGCTGCGCGGCTTCCAGTCGGTCACGCCGGATGCGGTTTCGTTCGGCATGGTTGACCGCGAAATCGGCGGCATCATTGCGATCAATACGCTGGAAAACCGTGACACGGAGATCGGTGAGATGGGCGGCACCTGCATTCTGGAAAAATTCCGCGGCTTTGGCTTCGGTCCGCAGCTGATCGGGAATGCCGTCAGCGTGTACCGGCGTATGGGCAAAAAAATGCTTCAGGCGACACCTGCCAAGCACAATCCCGGCGCGGCAAACTTCTACCAGCGCAACGGATTTGAACCGGTCGGTGAATACACGGATGAATGCGGTGAATTTTTCATTCTCCGGCGCAACATTGAAGTAAAGTAAAAAGGCATAAAAAATACCGCAGGATTTTCCTGCGGTATTTTTGTCATTGTCAGAGAAAAAGGTTCAGCCGTTCTGCACCTGGCCGGCGGCAACGGCACGCTGCGCCAGCTGTGCTTCCAGCCAGCGGCTGATATCGCCGTACACCTCTTCCTTATTCAGTTCGTTCAGGATTTCATGCCGGTCATCCTTGTAGAAAATGACATCGACATGGCGGCAGCCTGCGGCGCGGTAGCCGGAGGCAATCCGCTTGACGCCTGCACCGTAGCCTCCGACCGGATCGGCATCGCCCGCGATAAACAGCAGAGGCAGGTTTCCCGGTGTTGACCGGATACAGTTCAGACGGTTGCAGTTCTGTTCCAGATAGAACAGATCGCGGAAACCGGAAGCGGTAAAGATGTAGTTGCACTTGGCGTCCGACTGAAACAGTGAGACGACAGCGCGGTCGCGCGTCAGCCAGTCAAATGGCGACTGGCAATCCTCAATGCGCGCGGTGTAATGTCTGAATACCATGCTGCTGAGCATGCCGCTGCGGTACATCGGCCCATGAGACCGGATGAGCGAATTGGCGAGGTGGATACCGATGCCGACTGCGGCATTTGGAGCGGGACAGCCGCTCAGAATACAGCCGTCGATATCACCGCTCTCGCAGCGGGCGAGGTAGAGGCGTACAATCATGGAACCCATCGAATGCCCGAGCAGGAAATACGGAAGATCGGGCCAGCGCTCCTGCATTTTTTCCTTCAGCGTGGCGACGTCATCCACCAGTACGCGCCAGCCGTTGTGCTGTCCGAAAAAACCGAGTGCGCCGGACGGCGGGACAGAGGCGCCATGGCCGAGATGGTCGTTGCCGCAGACAATAAAGCCGAGCGAACAGAGATATTTTGCAAACGATGTATATCGTGTGAAATATTCACACATGCCGTGGGAAATCTGCACGATGCCGCGAGGTTCTACGTCGACCGGGCGCAGGATATAATAGGAAATCGTTGCGCCGGAACATGCACTCGGGTAGGTGCTCTGTGTGCAGCGGATATTCATGCAGGCTTCCTCCTTTCGTTGAGTGATACGATTGCTATAGTACTGTATTCATATGATATCATAATCTCGACGAAATGAACGGAAGAAAGACAAAAGTTTACAAACGGTTCAAAATCTATTCAGAAGGCGCAAAGCTGCGTGCAT
>CALYTA010000135.1 GCA_945486175.1 uncultured Clostridia bacterium
GTCTTTTTTTGACTGGAGATACACATGTGTCAATGACAGATTCTGAACGGTTTGTAAAAAAATCCGCGCCACATGAATAAATTGTAAAAAATAACGCGGCGGCATTGTTTTTGAAAAATTCTGCGTGTAATATGAAACCGTACTGTATTGTATAATGATGCAGTGATTTTTTGCGTCTATTTCCATGCCAAAACGCAAAGAATAAAGCAAAACCATATGGGGAGTGAAGCGATGGAACGAAACAGAGTCAAACAGAGTGTCATGGTCATCACCTATGCGGCACTTCTGGTGCTGTTTCTGGTATACTGCAAGGATATCCTGCGCGGCGTAGCGGCGATTATTGCACTGTTCAAGCCGTTTCTGGCCGGCATTGCGATTGCATTTGTACTCAATCAGCCTTACAGCTGGCTCAGGCGCATGTATACGGAAAAGCTGCATCTCAAGGAGAAGACAGCGCATTATACCGCAGTTGCTTCGGCTTACCTGCTGGTCATCGCTGTGATCGCGGCGGTGATCGGCGTCGTCATCCCGCAGCTGGTCAGCAGTGTGCGCATGTTCGCAATGAATCTGGACAGCTATCTGGGAAATCTCCAGCGGGAGCTGGATGTGCTGGCGGGCTACCTGCATATGGAAACCATTGACCTGAGCAGCATCGCGCAGCTGGTCAGCGACAGCATCGGACAGATGGATGAAGTAGCAGGTGAGCTTGTGCCCAAGGTTGTCTCTGCGACAGGAAACATGGTCAGCTCAATTGCAAACCTGTTTATTGCACTGGCATTTTCGGTGTATATGCTCGCCGGAAAGAAAAAAATCCTGTCGCAGTTTGACCGCATTCTGCGCGCCTATATGCCGGAGCAGCATTACGATCACCTGCGCTACCTGCTGGATGTCATCATCACCTCGTTTAAAAACTATATTATTGGCCAGAGCACGGAAGCGGTCATTCTGGGCAGCCTGTGCTGTATTGGTATGCTGATTCTGCGGCTGGATTATGCGGGCATGGTCAGCATGGTTGTCGGCGTGACGGCACTCATCCCGATTCTCGGCGCCTATATCGGCGGCGCAGTCGCTGTCATCCTGCTGTTTATGGTATCGCCATTCAAAGCGCTGCTGTTCCTTATTTTCTTTGTCATCCTGCAGCAGGTGGAAAGCAATGTGATTTATCCGCGTGTGGTCGGCGGACGTCTCGGCCTGCCGGGCATCTGGGTGCTGCTGGCGATCACCGTCGGCGGCAAGCTCGGCGGCGTCATCGGCATGCTGTTCGGTGTTCCGACCACAACGGTCATTTATACGCTGATTAAAAACAGCGTTCGTTCACGTGAAAGACGAAAGGAGCAATTGTCGTGCAAGAAGTAAAAGACCCCAAAAAACCATTGATATACTATTCGTTGATTGTCATCGCCCTTCTGTGCCTGCTCAATGGACTGGTTATGCCGTATCTGGCGGAGAGCCAGGTGAAGGAGGTGGATTACAGTACCTTCCTCCAGATGGTCGAAGACAAAGAGGTAGGTAAGGTAAACGTATCTTCCACACAAATTACATTTACTGACAAAGCAGAAGAGAACTATTACAAAACCGGTGTTATGAATGACCCGGATCTGGTCAACCGCCTGAATGAATCCGGCGCGCAGTTTACCACTGATATCGTCAAACAGATGTCACCTATCATGAGCCTGCTGATCGGCTATGTCATCCCGATCATTGTGTTCATTGCGCTCGGCAATTACATGATGAAGAAGATTCAGCAGAAAAACGGCGGCGGCAATTCCATGATGTTCGGCATGGGCAAGAGCAATGCGAAGATCTATGTCAAGTCGACGACCGGCATTCATTTTGAAGATGTCGCAGGTGAGGACGAGGCAAAGGAATTATTACAGGAAATTGTCGATTTCCTGCACAATCCACAGAAATACACTGAGATCGGTGCGTCCATGCCGAAGGGCGCCCTGCTCGTCGGCCCTCCGGGCACCGGTAAGACACTGCTTGCCAAGGCAGTTGCAGGCGAGGCAGATGTACCGTTTTTCTCCATTTCCGGCTCGGAATTTGTCGAAATGTTCGTTGGCATGGGCGCGGCAAAGGTACGCGACCTGTTCAAGCAGGCGGCAGAAAAGGCGCCGTGCATCGTCTTTATCGACGAGATCGATGCCATCGGCAAAAAGCGTGACGGACAGATCGGCGGCAACGACGAGCGTGAACAGACGCTCAACCAGTTGCTGACCGAGATGGATGGATTCGATGGCTCGAAGGGCGTTGTCATTCTGGCAGCAACCAACCGTCCGGAGTCGCTCGACCCGGCACTGCTGCGTCCGGGACGTTTTGACCGCCGTGTACCGGTTGAGCTGCCTGACCTCAAGGGCCGTGAAGAAATCCTCAAGGTACATGCGAAAAAAATCCGCACCTCTCCGAACATCGATTTCAATGCGGTGGCACGTGCGGCGTCCGGCGCATCCGGTGCGGAGCTGGCGAATATTGTCAATGAAGCGGCGCTGCGCGCTGTCCGTGACGGCAGAAAAATGGCGTCGCAGGCAGACCTTGAGGAGAGCGTAGAGGTCGTCATCGCGGGCTACCAGAAGAAAAACCGCGTGCTGTCCAACAAGGAAAAGCTGATTGTATCCTATCATGAGATCGGACATGCACTGGTTGCGGCAAAGCAGACTGACTCCGCGCCGGTACATAAGATCACGATTATCCCGCGCACCTCCGGCGCGCTGGGCTATACCATGCAGGTCGAGCAGGATGAGCACTTCCTGATGAGCAAGCCGGAAATCGAGAACAAGATTGCGACGTTTACCGGCGGACGCGCCGCGGAGGAGCTGGTATTCGACAGCGTCACCACAGGCGCCTCCAACGATATCGAGCAGGCGACCAAGCTGGCGCGCGCGATGATTACGCGCTTCGGCATGAGCGATGAGTTTGGCATGGTTGCGATGGAGACCGTGAACAACCAGTATCTCGGCGGGGACACCTCGCTGGCCTGCTCGGCAGAGACACAGACGATGATTGACAAAAAGGTTGTCGAAATTGTCCGCGAGCAGCACGACAAGGCGAAGCAGATTCTGTGGGACAACATGGGCAAGCTGCATGAGCTGTCCAAGTTCCTGTATGAAAACGAGACCATCACCGGCGAGGAGTTTATGCGCATCCTCGAGGGTGACAACTGGGCCGGCAGCTTCTGATATACGACAAAATACGGCAGCGCCGCAGGGGGAAAACCTGCGGCGCTGTTTTTATGCGGTTATATGCCGACGGAGTAAACAGTGTCCCCGATGGTGATGCTCTGGATTTCGTTGAGGGGGATGATTTCACCAAAAATCATGTTGTTGGAAAAATACGCTGCATCTTCTGTGAATCGTATCGAACCGCCGCCGTCCAGCATTTCGGCGTTGTTCTCGTCCTGCGTATGGACATGGTCATGATAAGTGAGGAAACGCGTGCTGCCGTCCGTTTTTGTCACGACGATCTCAAGTGCATGGCTCCGGTCAGTTGCTTCCGGCAGCTCAGTTGTTTCCGGCAGCTCCCACTCGATGTACATGCCGAATGGGGAGACCGAGGAAGCGGTCAGCCTGGCAGCGTGCCCGTCCGACAGAGTAAATTCGGCATTTCCCTCAAGCGGTACGGAGGAATCAGGATAATCGGCATCTATGGAGAGGCTCCAGGTTCCTTTGGCGAGGGTGTGGCAGGCAGCCTCTCCGGTTTCATCCGGCGTGGTATACATGAGATTTTTAAATTGTGTCTGTATGGCGCCGGGATTGAGTTTATTATCGCTGGAAATCACTTGAACAAATTGCAGTTGATTGGCAGCACTGTTTTCGTTTTTTGCGAACCAGAAACTGCTGGCAGCACCGCTGTCCATTTCACATGCAAAGAACAGATCGTCAAACAGCAGATCTTCTGTAGAAATGTCTTCCGGAAGGGCGCTGTTATCCAACGAGATGGTATACACGATACAGGTGTTATGCGAGTCGCCCATAATCGCGTCAGCGGTCATGGTCACGCCGTTCTGTGTCACAGATTCATCGAGCGGCTGACCGATGGCTTCCAAAATCCCGGTCTGTTGGCTTTCGCCGCCGAAATATGGCGCAAAAATCTCAGCAACCGATTTCAATACACCGGTTGCGCCCGCTGTACAGACGAGCGCGGCGACAATCACTGCTGTTACCAATACAGTGCGCCGGAACGGCTTTCGGGTGCGTTCTGCATGCCTTTGCTCCTGTTCCGCAGCGGCTGCGGCGACCGAAGCGAGCCGTGCCTTCTGCCCGGGGGTATAGTGCAGGGAATCCATGTCCCGTCTGTATGTGTCAAATC
>CALYTA010000136.1 GCA_945486175.1 uncultured Clostridia bacterium
CCCGCAGTGCGGAACTTCAGATTGTCTCGCTCGTTTTAATTTCGATTTTGGTATATAACTTATTCGTATGGGGAGTAATTCCGTTGTAAAAATAATCAAACAGAATTTCCAGGGGGAGCTTTCCCTGCATTTCAGGTTCCTGTGCAATCAGGAAATTGATTTCCCGGTTGCGCAGCAAGGCAAGTTTTTCCGGTGTGTCGTCAAAAGCAACGATATAGGCACTCCGTCCGCGCTCTTTTAACGCCCGAACCAGCCCGCGTGGTGAGAAGGTCGTGACGCAGAAACGGTTCAGGTTTGGATCCTCATCCAGCAGGCGGCAGCTTTGCAGATAGATGTCTTCGGGATAACAGATTTCTTCATGAACCGTATACAGGGGGATATCCGGTGCATATGTCTCAAAGTACGCATGAAATCCCTGGATTCGCTGTGCAGCAGACCCGACCTGCGGAATGCCGCCGAGGACTGCGACGGAGCCGGTATTTTCTTTCATTTGATAGAGCAGATCAGCAGCGGCACGGCCGCTCTGATTCAGATTCTGTCCGACAAAGCACAGCCGGTCAACCTGTTCCATGTCCATGTTCATTGTGATGATGATGACGCCCTGTTCATGCAAGCTGTTGAGTTTTTCCGCAATCTGTTCGTCACAGATCGGAGAGAGGATCAGTGCGCTGACGTGCTGTTCTGCGAAATGATCGATCAACTGAAGCTGTTCTTGTGCAGAATAGCTGGTCATGCGGATGATTTCCGTGTTCATCCCATAGGGATGATATTTCTGCGCTGTCTGCTCTGCGCTGCGGTAAATAATCGGAAAGATATCATCGAATTCAAAATAGCGCTCAGGAAAAAGAATCATACCGATTTTCATTGGCTTTCGTTTGGAGCCCAATGCTTTTGCAGCCACGTTTGCCTGATAGCCCATTTCTTCTGCAATCGCAAGAATTTTCTGTCGTGTTGTTTCGCTGACCCGGTCTTTTCCATTCAATGCGCGGTTCACTGTACCGGTTGAAACACCTGCTTTTTCTGCGATCATTTTAATTGTAACTGACATATTGTGCTGTCCCTCACTCTTAAGAAACTGTTTCTATTTTACCAGATACATGAAATGCACTCAAGGTTTAATATCCTGGAATACTCTTTTTTCACGGGCAGGTAGGTGAGGTGATTTCCATCTCACCTGTTTTGCTTGTCTGTATATGGAGCTCAATATCATGCAGAATGGATACTCAGGTGTGTTCTACAGCTTATTGCGCATCATTGTGATGGCTGCAAGAACAAATCCCAATGCGCGCCCGAACATATTGCGTTTTGTTTTGTACCATGCTATACTATAAAAAATCAGTCTGGATTCTATCCGGACAACAACCCAGACAATGGAATAAATAATAACCGGTGCCTCTGAGCTTTCATCGTTCTGTAAAGTCCAGAGGGTAAAAGGGAAACAGGTGCAAATCCTGTACGATCTCGTCACTGTGATGGGAAAGTGCAAAGCGAATGTGCTCCGGCACAGTCACTGACATACCGTTGGGAAGGCTGCTTTGTACGATGACCCCTGAGTCAGGAAACCTGCCGATTATTGGTACAGGAATGGTATATTCCAGATCACGAGGTATTGATCGTACCGTTTTGCCGCTGCATATGACAGTGGCTTAATTGTATTGCTCTTTACCCGGCCTGAGGTGAAGAGCTTTTTCTTTTCTCCCGCCGGCAGAGGGGTATGTGGTTTCTGTACTTTTATTGTATCCAATTGTTTGGAAACTTTAAAAGGAGGGTCAAACAATGAAGAAATTGACCGCTTTACTGCTCACTCTGTCGGTAACAATCACGATGCTGTTAGCCGGATGCTCCTCTTCGGGCTCGGGCAGCACATCCGATACCGGATCTGCGGATGATTCTGCAGCTGTCGGTTCCGCTGCTACCGCAACCGGCGAAGAGGATGAGGAAAACTACGATACCGGTGATGCCTCGCTGGATAATGTCCGCAATCAGGATGATATCGGCGAAAATGAGCTTCTTGTTGTCAGCTTTGGCACCAGCTACAACGACAGCCGACGCCTGACCATCGGTGCAATTGAGAATGATCTGGAAACAGCGTTCCCGGATTATTCCGTCAGAAGAGGCTTTACGGCAAACATTATTATCGACCACGTACAGAAGCGCGACGGCATTCTGATTGACGATGTGGATGCAGCACTGAATCGCGCCGTGGATAACGGCGTCAAAAATCTGATTGTACAGCCCACGCATCTGATGGATGGTCTGGAGTATCAGGAACTGGTGGATAAAGTTGCTGAATATTCGGATGCGTTTGACAAGGTTGCTTTCGGCAAGCCGCTTCTGATGAGCGATGACGACTTTGCGAGAGTGGAAAAAGCAATCACAGAATGGACCGGGGAATATGACGACGGCGAAACCGCAATCTGCTTCATGGGTCATGGCACAGAAGCGGATTCCAATGAGATTTATCAGAAGATGCAGGACAAGCTGACTGCTGACGGATATGAAAATTACTTTGTCGGCACTGTGGAAGCGACACCTTCTCTGGACGATGTACTGGCAGCTGTCAAGGCAGGCAATTATAAGCGCGTCGTACTGCAGCCGTTGATGGTTGTAGCGGGCGACCACGCCAACAACGACATGGCCGGCGATGAAGAGGATTCCTGGAAAACTACATTTGAAAACGCAGGCTATGAAGTGGAATGTGTCCTCCACGGTCTGGGCGAAAATGAGGCAATCCGTCAGATTTACATCGACCATGCACAGGAGGCAATTGATTCTCTGAATCAGTGAGCCGGAATGACAACAGTATGGGACGGCTCGGACAATTCGGGCCGTCCCTTTTGAAAGGTGAAAACAAAATGAAAAAGAAGTTTCTTTCTGTTATAGCTGTACTGACGCTGGCGATGTCTCTTCTGTCCGGCTGTGGAACGAATTCGAGTGCAGACACCTCTGGCTCTGCCGATAGGGGTTCCGCAGACAGTCAGATTGCCTCGTCATCTGAAATGGTAACGCCGGAGCAGGTTGTAGAGGAAGGTATGGAGCCTGTTTCCGGCAGTGATGTAAAAGACGGTGTATATCAGGTCACTGTGGATTCCAGCTCCTCCATGTTCAACATCACCAGCTGTGAGCTGACCGTACAAAACGGAGAAATGACTGCCGTCATGACCATGGGCGGCACGGGTTACCTGTATGTTTTCATGGGCACCGGCGAAGAAGCCGTACAGGCAGATGAAAGCACATATATTCCCTTCGTTGAAAATGAAAAGGGAGAGCATACCTTTACTGTCCCTGTTGAAGCGCTGGATGCGGGCATTGAGTGCACCGCTTTCAGCAAAAACAAAGAAAAATGGTATGACCGGACGCTGGTCTTCCGTGCGGACTCGCTCCCTGTTGATGCCCTTGCCGATGGAGCGATTACGACACCGGAAAGCCTGAATCTGGAAGACGGCACCTACAGTGTGGCTGTCACGCTGGAAGGCGGCTCCGGACGGGCAAGTGTGGAGTCTCCCGCAGCCCTGACTGTTGCAAATGGCACCGGGACAGTGAAACTGATCTGGAGCAGCTCCAATTATGATTATATGAAGGTCGATGGCGTGCGGTATCACCCGGTAAACACGGAGGGCAATTCTGTGTTCGAGATCCCTGTCACAGGATTTGATTACAAGATGACGGTCTACGCAGACACCACAGCCATGAGCACACCGCATGAAATCGAATACACCCTGTACTTCGATTCGTCCACCCTTCAGAAAAAATGATGCGGCGAAGAAAACAGCGTCTGGCGTCTGTTCTGCTTTTCTGCCTTTCTTTCCTGTCAGGCTGTGGCTCTGCTGCATCGGATCCTGCAAATGACTGGGCAGACAGGGAGTCCTCCGGCAGCATGCAGCTGGAATATGCCAGCCAGTTTCAGGTGGACTATTATGCCGGCGGATATTCCCTCATTACCATCGGAGACTCTGACCGATATCTGCTCGTTCCGGAAAATGGAACGGTTCCCGAGGGTGTGGACAGCAGCATTGTCATCCTGCAACAGCCGCTGGACAATCTCTATGTGGCTGCATCGTCCGCAATGGATTTGTTCAGTGGATTGCAGGCACTGGACAGCGTCCGCATGACAAGCACAAAACTGGCAGACTGGAGCCTGCCTGAAGTGCAGCAGGCAATAGAACGGGAAAATATCCTGTATGTCGGCAAATATAACACACCGGATTATGAAATGGTTTTATCGGAAGGCTGTGGGCTGGCGATTGAATCCACTATGCTTTATCACAACCCGGAAACCCAGGA
>CALYTA010000137.1 GCA_945486175.1 uncultured Clostridia bacterium
AGCCGGAGCTGCAGGGCTATGTCGGAAAGGAAGTCATTATGGGCATCCGTCCGGAGCATATTCTGGCCGACGAAGACAGCCTCACAAAATCCCCGCAGGCTGTGTTCACGGCAAAGGTCAGCCTGACAGAAATGATGGGTTCGGAGATTTATCTCTATATGGAAAGCAATGGGCAGAAAATGCTGGCCCGTGTACCGTCTCACTTTCATTTCCATACAGAAGAAACCGTCCGCCTTGCAATTGATATGTCCAAGATCCATATTTTTGACAAGGAGACACAGAAAATTATCTGCCGGGCATAACAGCATCTCAGTTCAGATGGATCAGGAGGTGATTTGACATGCGAAGCAGCGGTGTTTTGATGCCTCTGTCCTCACTTCCATCTCCCTATGGAATCGGGACAATTGGTCAGGCCGCGCGTGAATTTGTCGATTTTCTCAAGCGGGCGGGGCAGTCGTATTGGCAGATCCTTCCGATCTGCCCCACCAGCTATGGGGATTCCCCCTATCAGTCTTTTTCCACATTTGCAGGAAACCCATACTTTATCGATTTGGATGAGCTCTCCTGTTCCGGCCTGCTGGAGCCGGAGGAATATGCTGGTCTCGACTGGGGCAGCAGGCCGGATCGGGTAGATTATGGAATCATTTACCAAAAACGGTATGGCGTTCTGCAAAAAGCAGCAGAAAGGGCGTCGCGGGTCTCTGATCCGGCATTTGACGCATTCTGTAAACAGAATGCGTGGTGGCTGGACGATTATGCGCTGTTCATGACAATAAAGGCCGAGTACAATGGCCTTCCATGGATGGAATGGGACGAACCACTGCGCAGGCGGGATCCGGAAGCAATTGCCAAAAAACAGACTGCGTGCGCACGGGAGATTGCCTTTTGGAAGACCATACAGTTTTTCTTCTACCGGCAATGGTACGAGCTGCGGCAATATGCGAATGACAGGGGCATATCAATCATAGGAGATATCCCGATTTATATCGCATTGGACAGTGTGGATACATGGGCGCATCCGGAGTTGTTTCAGCTGGATGAAAACCAGCGTCCGCGTGATGTATCCGGCTGCCCGCCAGATGGCTTTTCCGATGACGGCCAGCTCTGGGGAAATCCGCTGTTTGATTGGGATTATATGAAGCGGGATGGATATGCCTGGTGGATTCAGCGCATTGATTTCCTGTGCAAAGTATACAATGTGCTCCGCATTGACCACTTCCGCGGATTTGATTCCTACTATGCCATTCCATATGGTTCGACAAATGCAGCGGGAGGCATATGGCACAAAGGTCCGGGTATGGAGTTGTTCCGTGCCGTTGAACAAAGCATCGGGCGGCAGCATATCATAGCCGAAGACCTGGGATTTTTGACAGATTCGGTGCGCCAGATGCTGAAGGAAAGCGGGTTTCCCGGCATGAAGGTGCTGGAATTTGCCTTTGACAGCCGGGATCAGAGCAATCACGATTATCTCCCGCACAATTACACGCCACACTGTGTTGCCTATACCGGAACCCATGACAATGATACGATTCAGGGCTGGATGACCTCGGCGGCACCGGAAGATATCGCCCGGGCAAGAGAGTATTTGCATCTGGATGATCCTGAAAACGATCACTGGAACATGATGAAGGCATTGTGGAGCACGGTTGCAGAACTGACCATCGTACAGGCACAGGATTTGCTGGGCCTGGGAAGTGAAAGCAGAATGAACACGCCCTCCACGACAGAGAATAACTGGCAGTGGCGCGCAGTGCCTGGCAGCTTTGATGATGCGCTTGCGGATAAAATCAGGCACAATATGGTGTTATATGAACGCCTGTAATGCGAGAGCCGGATTTTACCAGAAGAAGCATTTGTTTTATATAAGAATTTACAGATGCTTCCTGCACGAGACGCTCGGGTATTTATTTGAATAAGACAATTTTTTCTCATTCTCTTCGCGCAATAAGAACCGCAATGCCTGATACTGGATGTATCGCATTGCGGTTCTTGGCGATTGGATTGTAAAGTATGGTGTAAACAGAAAAAGAAGCAGAGTGTGTTCGTACATCACTAAAATAGCTCCACATAAATGCAGGCAGGAGTGGGAGCGTAAAACCGTGCTGGCGCCACCGGCGTTTACCGGACCCGGAACCGATCCTCGGCAATGACATCAAGCTCGTCTGCCTGCATAAAAGTGATCTGTGCGCCCGGGAGATTGCGGAGATAGATGACAAAGGCATCGACCGCGGCCTCTTCGCCCTGGATTTCCAGTTCGACATCGCCGTCATCGAGATTTCGCACCCAACCGGTCAGCTTGTATTGCTGTGCGCCCATTTTTGCGCGGAAGCGCAGGCCAATGCCCTGTACGCGCCCGGAAAGGACCAGTTTCCAACGTGTCAGCATAGAACATTCCTCCTTTTCTTTTTAGTATACCGGATATCCTGCCGCCGTCAAGTATCGGGCTGCCTGCCCCTTTCGGAGGAGACCATCTGCGGAATATCATGATGTTCCACGAAAAATGACAAGGCTGGCGGGATGGATTTGGTGATACCCAGGATTGACAGGAAAGACGCAAATACAGTATGATAGACAGGAAGAGGGGCATTGAAGACCCGAAACCACAGGAAACGTGGTTTCGGGTCTTTTTTTGTCAGGAAAAGGAGAGAAGTCCCGTGGCTGAAAAACTGCACCGCCTGCCGCCGGTCGGCATGCGCATCATCAAATCATCTGTCGGCGTTATGCTCGGCTTTGTCGCTTATTTTCTGCGCGGCTGTCAGGGCGCACCGTTTTATACCGCGCTGTCTGTGCTGTGGTGCATGCGGCCATATGACGCAGATTCCAAAAATATGGCAATCCAGCGCACGATTGGCACATTTCTCGGCGGGATGTACGGACTGGTTGTCATTCTGATTGATCTGCATTCCCCGCTGAACAACCATGAATTTGTGCGGTTTATGGTGATCGGCCTGTGTATCATTCCAATTATTTATACCACCGTCCTGCTGAAGCGGCGCAATGCTTCCTATTTTGCCTGCGTGGTCTTTCTCAGCATTACGGTTATGCATATCACTGACCCGAATCCATATCTGTTTGTGCTGAACCGTGTGCTCGATACGCTGATTGGCATTGCCATCAGCATTGTGGTCAACCGTGCCCGCCTGCCGCACCGCACACGGCGCGATGTCCTGTTCCTTTCCGGTATGAACAACACGCTGACGGAGTATGCGACACTGAACAATTACAGCAGGGTAGAGCTGAACCGCATGCTGGATGACGGCATGAATTTTACCGTTTCCACCATCCGCACGCCTGCTTCGCTGGTGGAAGACCTGCGCGGCATCCGCCTGCGGCTGCCGGTTATTGCGATGGATGGGGCAGTTCTGTACGATATAAATGAAAACAGGTATCTGAATACGGCTGCCCTGTCGGCGGATGACACCAGCGCGCTGTGCACCCTGCTCGAACAGCAGGGGATGGATGTTTTTGTCAATGCCATCGAGGATGACCGCTGGATGATCTATTATGACATGCTGTGCAACGAAGCCGAGCGGAGCATATATGCAAAGCTGCGCTGCTCGCCATACCGCAATTACATGCACCGCAGGCCGCCGGAAGGAACACGGGCAGTCTATCTGATGGTGATTGAGCACAGGGACCGCGTGCAGGCAGTATATGACCTGCTGGAGCGCACCGGCTGGACGGCACGCTGCCGCGTGGTGTCCTATGATTCGGACGATTATCCGGATTACCGCTATATTAAAATTTACCACCCGCAGGCGACGCGGGAAAATATGGCGGACTGTCTGGCGCGGCGCATCGGCATGCCGCATGTCGTGCGCATCGGCAGCGTGCCGGGACAGTGCGATGTCGTGGTGCCGCATGCGGGAAATGCGGCAGTCAAGGCATTGCGCAGGCTGTATGAGCCATATCTGTGGGAAAAAGATATCATGCCGCGGCACGGTATCGATGCAAAAATGGTATCGGAAACATAAAAAACCGCAGCCTGTTTTTGGGCTGCGGTTTTGGGTTGCTGCAGTTGGGCGGCATTTATAGGTTGGCCGCACAGTAGGAACGGATCGAATGGACAGCGGACGCTTCGTTCTCGCCGTCTGCGGAAATGCAGATGGTATCGCCGCAGCGGATGTTCAGCCACATGACGGCCATCATGCGAGATGCGCTGACGCTGGTTTCGTCCTTCTTGATTTCAATGCAATCGCCATGCTCCTTACTGATTTTTGCAAGAGCAGCTGCGGATCGACAGCAAATGCCGTGGTCGCGTGTGATGGTATACTGGAA
>CALYTA010000138.1 GCA_945486175.1 uncultured Clostridia bacterium
GACAAAGCGGAAGAATAAAGAAAAAGCTGTTTCGGACACCGAAACAGCTTTTTTTGTGCGAAAATTGGGCAAAAATGAAATGAGACGGTTCACCCAACCGTCTCGTTTCTTCTCTCTTCTCTGTATGGCATATTACTCACGCCCTCTGAGTAGGGCGGATGATGCGGTACTCCTGCTAAAAAGTACAGTTATAAATATACCACACCGGATGAAGAAAGAGTAGTGGCAAACCTCCCAAAAAAAACTGCAATTTTTTGTGCAAAAAGTTCGATGCCTTTCCGGGAAAATGCAAAAAGCGGGTTGAAAATGCAGGATATCTGGCAAAAGGGCAGGAGTTTTTCGGAAAAACAATCGAAATTTCTTTTCAACCGGCGTGCAACAGTGCTATACTGGACAGGCAGAAATTTTCAGCGGGTTCTGCAGAGGAGGAGCTACATGCATAAAAAAACAAAATCAGCGTGGATGATTGCGGGCGCAGGCGCGCTGTGGGGAATGATTGCCCTGTTTGTGCGTGCGCTGAGTGCGGCGGGACTGTCCTCGCTGGAGATCGTCTTTTTCCGCAACCTGCTCGCAGCGGCAGCGCTCGGCGTTGTGATTGCAGTGCGTGACCGGTCAGCACTGCGCATCCGCCTGCGCGATATCTGGATGTTTGCCGGCACGGGCATGGTCAGCATCGCGCTGTTTAATCTGTGTTATTTTTATACGCTCTCGCACAGCAGTGTGGCGGTGGCGGCTCTGCTGCTGTACACCTCGCCGGTGTTTGTCCTGCTGCTGTCCATGCTGCTGTTTCGGGAACGGCTGACGGCACACCGGCTTGCGGCGATTGTCATCACGGTCGCGGGCTGTGCGTGCATCACGGGCGTGTTTTCAGAGGCGCAGGCGGTCGCACCGATGACCGCGCTGTGCGGGCTCGGCTCCGGCCTGTTTTATGCCCTGTACAGCATCTTTGGAAAATTCGCCCTGCGGCGCTACAGTGCGATGACGGTTTCGTTTTATACGTTTGTGTTTGCGGCGTTCGCGACCGCACCGTTCAGTGCGGCACACTGCACGCAAAAGGTGCTGGAGCAGCCGCACACGCTGCTGGTCGGACTCGGTCTGGCAGTGGTGTGCACAGTCATACCGTTTTTGCTGTATACCGGCGGTCTGGACGGCGTGCCCGCGTCGCAGGCGGCTGTTCTGGCGACAGTTGAACCGCTGGTGGGCAGCCTGCTGGGTGTCGCCGTATTCGGCGACCCGTTTACTGTCTGGACAGTGCTGGGCATGGCGCTGATTCTCAGTTCAATTCTGGTGTTGCAGCTGCCGCCGCGCAGGCGTCCGGCTGCGGAGGAAGCAAATGGATAGTTTTGTATTCAGTCTGAATGCCACCGTGCCGATTTTCCTCGTCATGGTGCTCGGCTATATTTTAAAACAGATCGGCATGTTCACGGAGGATTTCTGTGCTGTCGCCAATAAATATGTGTTTAAAGTGGCGCTGCCGGTGCTGCTGTTCCGCGATATCGCGCAGACCGACCTGTATCAGGATTTCAATCTGGATTTTGTGCTGTACTGTGCGGGCGTAACCATCGTGATGTTCCTCGGGCTGTGGCTGCTGGCAGCGAAGCTCATGCCGGACAAGACGATGGTCGGTGCATTTGTACAGGGCGCCGCGCGCAGCAGTGTCGCCGTGCTCGGCATCGCGTTTGTCGAGAACATTTATGGGGATGCAGGGCTGACGCCGCTGATGATTGTCGCCGCTGTGCCGCTGTTCAATGTGTTCTCAGTCGTCATCCTGACATTTTCCGCGGGCGGCGGAGCGCACGGGCGGGATGCCGTCAAGCGCGCGTGTATCAATGTGCTCAAAAACCCGATTATCCTCGGTATTTTTGCGGGCCTGCCGTTTTCACTGCTGCGCATTGACATTCCGGCAATCCCGCTCAAGGTGATTGGCAGTGTGGCATCTACAGCGACACCGATTGCGCTGCTTGTGGTCGGCGCGGGCTTTGAGGGCGCGCAGGCGCTCGCGAAAATTCGTCCGACGATTGTGGCGACGGTAATCAAATTGCTCGCGCTGCCGGCACTGTTTCTGCCGCTTGCGGTGCATCTTGGCTTTTCCGGCACAGAGATGGTCGCCGTACTTATCATGCTCGGCTCACCGACAACCGTCACGTCATATATTATGGCAAAAAATATGGACAACGACGGGGAGCTGTCATCCAGCATCATCGTGCTGACAACGCTGCTTTCTTCCGTCACACTGACAGGATGGATTTTCCTTTTGCGCGTGATGCAGCTGATTTGATGCGGTTTTATGCGGAAATGGCAGGGGATTCCTTGACAGGGCAATGCCGGTATCGGTATAATGGTAGTAAGATAGAGGAAGAGACCATTCTGCACCTGAAAAATGGGGACGGGAGCAGAGCTGATGTGATGGAGGGACAGTTAATATGAAGGGATTGATTCTTGCGGCAGGCAAGGGGACACGGCTGTATCCGATGACAAAGCCTGTATGCAAGCCGCTGCTTCCGGTTTATGATAAACCGCTCATTTATTACCCGCTTGCTGTGCTCATTGAGTCGGGCATTACTGATATTATGGTGATTATTCCGGATGGTGAGGAGGAGACCTTTATGCGTCTGCTGGGCGACGGCAGCGCATGGGGCATCCATATTTCCTATGCGGTGCAGAAGGTGCCGCGCGGCATTGCGGATGCATTTCTCGTCGCGGAGGATTTCATCCGGGGCGAATCGGTCTGCCTGGTTCTCGGTGACAATATTTTCTACGATGAGACCAAGCAGTACGAATTCATGCAGGCGGCGCACAACAACGACGGTGCGACTGTATTCGGCTATTATGTCGATGACCCGCGCGCGTTCGGCGTCGTGGAGTTCGATGAGGACGGCAACGCCATCAGCATCGAAGAAAAGCCGCGTTTTCCAAAGTCCAATTACATCATTCCGGGCCTGTATTTCTACAACGCGGATGTGGTGGACATTGCAAAGAACCTCAAGCCGTCCGCGCGCGGCGAGCTGGAAATCACAGACGTCAATCTGGAATACCTGCGTCGCGGCCAGCTGAAGGTTGTTCCGCTGAGCGACAGCTTTGTATGGAAGGATGCGGGCACGGCGGAAAACCTGCTCGAAGCGGCAAACTGTGTGCGCGAGGTACAGGAGCGCACCGGACGTTACATCGCCTGCCCGGAGGAATGTGCCTACGACAAGGGCCTGATTACCGCAGAGCAGGTGCATGAGGTCGGCAATCAGCTGAGCAAAACGCTGTACGGACAGTACTTACAGTGCCTGTAAAAAACACACAGAGCGGCCATGCGGCCGCTCTGTTTTTGGAAGAAGGGAATTTTTTGTGAAAACAACGGTATATTTTATCCGCCACGGCACGACGGACAACAACGTCGGCGGGCGGTTTCAGGGCAGCTCGGATATCCCGCTGGGGAAGACCGGGCTGCGGCAGGCAGATTATCTGGGCGAGCGGTTTGCCGGTATCGCAGTGGATGCGGTGTACAGCAGCCCGCTGGCGCGCGCACGTCAGACGGCGGAGGGTGTGTGCCGCCATCTTTCGGTGCAGCCGGTGCTGGTGGATGGCCTGCGCGAGATCGACGGCGGCCTGCTGGAAGGACATACCAACGAGGAAAACCGGCGCTACTATCCCGAGGTGATGGATAATTTCCGCAACCATCCGGCAAAGTTCTGCCCGCCGGGCGGGGAGAGCGCCCGTCAGGTCAATGCGCGCATGACGGAAACGGTTGACCGTCTGGTGCGCGAAAATGCGGGCAAATCCATCGTCATTGTGTCGCACGGCTTTGCGCTGCAATCGTATCTGGCGTGCCTCGATACGCCGTTCGATGAGATGGAGCCGAACATTGTGGGCAATGCCTCGGTTTCCTGCATTGAATACGGGGAAAACGGCGATTTTGAAACAAAAATTTATGATGACCAGTCTCATCTGCCGGAGGAGCTGCGCTTCCGCTCCGCGTTTTTGAAGCAGGGCCGTGCGCCCGGCTCGAAGCGCGCAGAATAAAAGCACAGAAAAGTGCACAAATTGCGTTTCTTTGGTCGAAAAATACAAACAAAAACAACAAAACCTCTCCGATTTGGAGAGGTTTTACAATCTTGGTCAGCTTGACAAATTTGCATAAGTATGCTATCATTTAATAGTTTCCACATAAGTATATGGAACTTTATCCAAATACATTCTAGCATTTTTTCAGTCAAGATGCAAGAAAGAGCATAGCAATAATCACTACGCGGCCAGGCGTATCGAA
>CALYTA010000139.1 GCA_945486175.1 uncultured Clostridia bacterium
CTGCGTATTATAATAAAAAGGACTTTTAATTGGAGGATTGGCAATGAAAAAACGATGGCTTTGCGCCGCAGCTGCCGCTGTGCTCATGGCGGCAGTGCTGGCGGGCTGCGGGCAGAAGGAAGTGTCACAGGATTTTTATGCGATGGATACCGCGATGAGTATCCGGGCATATGGTTCGCATGCACAGGACGCGATCAACCAGTGCGTGCAGTACATCAATGCGCTGGAGCAGGATATTTCCCGCACGCAGGAGGGCAGTGACCTCTCTGCGCTCAACAGAGCGGAGGGCAAGCCGGTCGGGCTTTCCGAACAGACGGCGGATGTGCTGGAACAGGCGCTCCGGCTGGCAGGCGAAACGGGCGGCTGCTTTGACCCGACAACTGCACCGCTGTCCGACCTGTGGGGCATCGGCACGGAACATGCAGCGGTTCCCGCGCAGACGGACATTGACGCGGCACTGGAACTGGTCGGCTATCAGAGTGTAAAGCTCGACGGCACAGAGGCTTCGCTTCCCGCAGGTGCGTGCATTGACCTCGGCGGCATCGGCAAGGGCTATGCCGCTGACCATGTCGCACAGCTGCTGCGCGATGCGGGCGTAAAGCGGGCGGTCATCACACTCGGCGGCAACATTTATGTCCTCGGGGAGAAGGAGGATGGCGTGCCATGGACAGTGGGCATCACCGATCCGGACAATCCGGGCGACTATTTTGCGACACTGGGCGTCAGCGACACCAGCGTCGTGACCAGCGGCGATTATGAGCGCTATTTTGAGCAGGACGGCACGCGCTACTGCCATATTTTCGACCCGGAAACCGGCTGGCCCGCACAGACCGACCTGCGCAGCGTCACCGTGGTTTCCGAATGCTCGACAGAGGCGGATGCCTATACGACGGCGCTGTTTGTCATGGGCTATGACCGGGCGAAGGCATTCTGTGAGGAACATGGCATCGAAGCAGTTTTCGTCAAAAAGGATCACACGGTTTCCGTCACGGACGGTCTCAGGGACAGCTTTTCCCTGACCGGATCGGAGTACACTTATGAAGAATAAAATTCCGCTGAAAGCGGGGGATTTTGTCATTTTTGCCGCGATTATCGCATTGGCATGCGGAATCTGGATCCGGCTCGCGCTGATGCAGACAGAGCAGACCTATGGCGAGATTCTGGTAAATGGCGAGCTGTACCGGCAGGTCAAGCTCGGCGGAACAGGGCAGGAAACCATCACATTCGAGGGCCGCACAGGTGAGGTCACGATTGAAATTGATGGCGAACGCATGCGCTTTGTCTCATCACAGTGCCCTGACCACACGTGTGAGCGGACCGGCTGGATTTCGCGCGTCGGGCAGTCGGCGGTGTGCCTGCCCAACCGTGTCATGATAAAAATTACCGGAAACAGCACAGACGGCGTGGATGCCGTCGCACAGTGACAGGAGGGCGTATGAACAAGACAAAACGCATCGCGCTGTGCGGCATGCTGACGGCGCTCGCGCTCGCGCTGTCGCTCGCGGAGCGCATGATCCCGCTGGAATTGATTGTTCCGATTCCGGGCATCAAGCTCGGCCTCGCAAACGTTGTGACGATGTTTGCGCTGCTGTTCCTGACGCCGAAGGAGGCCTATGCCATTTTATTCTGCCGCGTCGTGCTCGCAGCGCTGTTTGCCGGCAGTGTCACGCAGCTGTTGTTCAGCCTTGTCGGCGGTATGCTCGCGCTGACAACGACATGGATTTTGCTGCATAAGCAGAACAAATGGTTTTCCTTTTACGGCATCAGCGCGGCATCGGCGGCGATGCACAACATCGGGCAGGTGCTCGCGGCGATGCTGGTCATGCAGTCGGTGGATGTCATCGCATATCTGCCGCTGCTGCTCGTGTCGGCAATTCCGATGGGCTTTGTCACCGGCGCGATTCTGGACGTACTGCAAAAACATATGCGGCATTTGAAGCTGACCGAATGAGAGGGAGAAAAGATGGACATCCTTACCCTGATGAAATCAAATGAGGCATACAGCGCTGCAAATTCTGATATGCCGATGGAACTGCAAAAAAAGGCAAAGCGCCTGTGCTGGGAATACAACATGTGCTGCCCGGATGATGAGGAAAAACGGGCGGAGCTGCTGCGGCAGCTGTTCGGCACCTGCCATCCGCTGACCTTCATCCAGCCAACCTTCCAGTGCGATTACGGGTTCAATATTCACACGCACGGCCTGACGGTGGTGAATCACAATGTCGTCATTCTGGATACCTCGCCGGTGTACATCGGTGCAAATGCGTTTCTCGCGCCGGGTGTGTGTCTCTCCTGTGTCGGACATGCGATGGACGCGGAGCAGCGTGCGCAGGGCATCCTGACCTCTGCACCGATTACACTGGAGGATGATGTGTGGATCGGCGCGAATGTGACGGTCTGCGGCGGTGTGACGATTGGAAAGGGAAGCATCATCGGCGCAGGCAGCGTCGTGACACGTGATATTCCGGCGGGCGTTGTCGCGGCCGGAACGCCATGCCGGGTGCTGCGGCACGTGACGGAACGCGACCGCATCGAAACAAGTTCAATCTGACAAAGCAGCGCAAGATTCCCGTTTTGCCGTTTCCTGTATAAAATTCTGCGCATACCGGAAAACTAAAGGCAAATTTCAGCCTTTGGAGGTAATACGCATGAAAAAAAGAATGGGTGCGCTGTGCCTGTCGCTTGCATTGATGCTGACTGTGCTGGCAGGCTGCGGCACAGCGAATACAACAACGAACGGTACGACAAATGGCAGCGGCTCCGGCATCGTCGATGGCAACAATGACGGCATTGTGGGCAATGACGGCACCGGTTATGATGACAACACCGGCGTGAACGGCACCACCGGCAGCGGCTACACGGATGGCACCGGTGTAAACGGCACCGATGGCACCGGTACGGTTGTCGACGGGAACACCACAGGAACGGTTGCCAATGGCGACGGAACCGGTACGGTATCGGGTGATGTGAGAAGCGCAGTCGATGATGTCGGACGCGCGGTTGAGGACGGTGCGAATGCAGTCGGAGATGCTGTCACCGGCAACAATACCACGACCAACAACGCCAACACTGCAAATAACACCACAACCAACCGGTAAAAACGCAAAAAAGAAGCCCGTGTTCGCGAGAACACGGGCTTTTCTATGTACAAGGAATATGAAATTACGGATTTTCGCCGAGCGTGACGGTGTAGCCGTTGTTTTCAATGGCGTGCAGCAGTGCTTCGCCGTGCTCCTTGCCGCCGACTTCGCAGACGACATGGACAATCGCTTCGTCGATGTCGAGGTTTGCATTGACGCGGTCGTGCTGGAACATGATGATGTTCGCATTCTGCGACGCAATGATGCCGGCAAGACGTTCGAGGGAGCCGGGGACATCCGGCATGACGATAGAGAATTTCATGTGGCGGCAGCGGGTGACAAGGCCCTTCTCGACGATGCGGTGGATGAAGCTCACATCGATGTTGCCGCCGGACAGCAGGCAGACGACCTTTTTGCCGCTGAAATCATATCTGCCGGACAGCAGTGCGGCGAGGGAAGATGCGCCTGCCGGTTCGACAACCTGCTTGGTGCGTTCGAGCAGCAGAAGGATGGTGGAGGCGATTTCGTCATCGGATACGGTAATCATATCGTCGACAAAGGCGTTGATGTGCTCCATCGTCTTCGTGCCCGGGCACTTGACGGCAATACCGTCGGCAATTGTGTGGACGGAGTCAGACGGGCGGATGCCGTCCTGATGGAACGAATTTGCAATGGCCGGAGCGCCTTCTGCCTGTACGCCGATGACCTGGATGCGCGGGTTGATCTGCTTGACGCAGGCCGCAACACCGGACAGCAGTCCGCCGCCGCCCGCCGGGACAAGGATCACATCGACAGCCGGCAGGTCGCGCAGAATTTCAAGGCCGATGGTGCCCTGGCCCGCCATAACATCCTCGTCGTCAAACGGATGGATGAAGGTCGCGCCGGTTTCCTCGACAATTTCCATTGCCTTGGCATACGCGTCGTCATAGCACGAGCCGGACAGCACGACATTTGCGCCGTAGCCGCGCGTTGCGGAGACCTTTGCAATCGGCGTGGAGCGCGGCATGCAGATGGTTGCCGGAATGCCGATGCTGTTTGCGGCAAAGGCAACGCCCTGCGCGTGGTTTCCTGCGGAGGAGGCGATGACAGATGTCAGTTCGCCGCTCTCGTACAGCTTCATAATTTTGTTATAGGCACCGCGCACCTTAAAGGAGCCGGTTTTCTGCTGGTT
>CALYTA010000140.1 GCA_945486175.1 uncultured Clostridia bacterium
CGTCCGTTTATTATTTTTGACACCCTTCGCCGCTATTTTGAATACCGCGGCTATGAGGTTCAGTTCGTCCAGAACTTTACCGATATCGACGACAAGGTCATCAACAAGGCAAATGCCGAGGGCGTGACCTATGATGTCATTGCAGACCGCTATATCAAGGAATATTTCACCGATGCAAAGGGCCTGGGCATCCGTCCGGCAACGGTGCACCCGCGCGCGACCGAGACCATGGATGCGATCATTGACATTGTCAAAAAGCTGGTCGACAACGGCCATGCCTATGCCGCACCGAACGGCGATGTCTATTTCCGCACCAAGAGCTTTGCGGAATACGGCAAGCTGTCGCACCAGCCGCTCGACGAGCTGCAGGCAGGCGCGCGCATCAGTGTCGGCGAGCTGAAGGAAGACCCGATGGACTTCGCAGTCTGGAAGGCTGCCAAGCCGGGTGAGCCGAGCTGGGAGTCCCCGTGGGGACAGGGCAGACCGGGCTGGCACATCGAGTGCTCCGCCATGGTCAACAAGTACCTCGGCAAGACGATTGACATCCATTCCGGCGGCAAAGACCTGATTTTCCCGCACCATGAGAATGAAATCGCACAGTCCGAGTGCGCAAACGGCTGCACGTTTGCCAACTACTGGCTGCACAACGGCTTCCTGACCATCGACAACGAGAAGATGTCCAAGTCCAAGGGCAATTTCTTCATGGTTCGTGAGGCGGCTGAGGTCTATGGCTATGAGACCATCCGTATGTTCATGCTGTCTGCCCAGTATCGCAGCCCGCTGAACTATTCGGAAGAGTCGCTGATGATGGCGAAAAACTCGCTGGCACGCCTGTACACGGCGGCGGAGAACCTCCAGTTCCTGCTCGACCATCAGACGGGCGATACGATGACCGCAGAGGAGCAGGCAAAGGCAGCATCCTTTGACCAGTACCGCCAGAAGTTCATCGACGCGATGGATGACGACCTGAACACCGCAGACGCGCTCGCAGCGATCTTTGAGCTTGTCCGCGAGATCAACACCGCAGTCAAGGATCCGGCATGCACGCATGCGTTTGTCCAGACGTGCTTTGACCGCATGATGGAGCTGTGCGGCGTGCTCGGCATTGTCGATCATCTGGAAAAGAAGACGATCGACAGCGAGATTGAAGACCTGATTGCACAGCGCACCGCTGCCAAGAAGGCAAAGAATTTTGCAGAGGCTGACCGCATCCGCGACTATCTGCTGAACGAAAAGGGCATCATCATCAAGGACACCCGCCAGGGCACACAGTGGAGCTACAAGGAATAAAAAACAATCCTGCATTCAGACAGCGCCGTCCTTCGGGACGGCGCTGTTTTTGTGTCCGGAAGGTTGCGGGTGGAAACAGTATCCGGTATAATAAAACTACGATTCATAAGTCATGCACAAAAGGAAGAATATTGGAAAAGGAGGACGAAAAAAGAAGCTCTTGCATACGGAAAAGGAGGACACAGATGAAGCTATGGAAACGAATTTGCAGCCTTGTGCTGACGCTGGGACTTGCTGTCAGCCTGCTGCCCGCAGCGGCATTTGCGGAAGAAGCGAAAGAGGAAACCAGTGCGGTGACCGGTTATGCGGTTCCTCTGGAGGAAGGGGAAGCACAGACCGCATATACCACGGAAGCACCCACCCAGCAGCAGGCATATGACCGGATCATTGCCATGAAAGAGAAGTATCCGGAGGGCATGCGCTGGACAAATGACAATTATTATGAGTGGAAGGGCGGTATTTTTGCCGGCGGCTACGGCTGTGCAGGCTTTGCATTTCTGCTCAGTGACGCGGCGTTCGGCGACCTTCCGGTACGCATGACGGAGACCTTTACCTACAGCCAGTTGAAGGTGGGTGATATCCTGCGCATCAACAACGATTCGCATTCGGTTATCATTCTGAAAATAAGCTCGACGCAGGTCACCATTGCGGAGGGCAACTATAACAGCTCAATCCATTGGGGACGCACGCTGAGCAAGGAAAAGGTGATGCAGTCGGATTATGTCATGACCCGGTATCCGTGCGACCACACGTATACAACCAAACGGTATGAGCCGACCTGCTGCAGCGCGGGATATACCCTGTATACCTGCACCAAATGCGGCTATTCCTATCAGGATGATTACGATTACACCATTCAGCCGCACACGTGGGATTCCGGCACGGTAGTGACGCCGCCGACGGAAACGGAAGAGGGCACGATGGAATACCGGTGTACGGTCTGCGGAGCATATTCTTATGAAACCATCCCGGTACTCGACCCGGACTTCCCGTTTTATGATGTACCGAAGGATGCATGGTACCGCACAGCAGCGGAATATGTCTATCACAACGGCCTGATGGTGGGGGACAACCACTGCTTCCGCCCGAGTGGCAAGGTAACGCGCGCAATGGTCGCACAGATTTTATATGCCAACGAGGGCAAGCCGGCCGTGTCCGGCAAATCGCCGTTCACCGATGTGCAGGACAGCGGCGCATGGTATTATGAGGCGGTTGTGTGGGCGAGCCAGAATGGCGTTGTCAGCGGGTATACCAACAACACCTTCCGGCCGATGGCGAACATCACGCGTGAACAGTTTGCCGTCATCCTGTATGCCCATGCGGGAAAGCCGGAGGCTTCCGCTTCATTGGACGGTTATGCCGATGCGGCAAAGGTATCCGGCTGGGCACGGAATGCGATGATGTGGGCGGTGCAGAACGGCATCATCAGCGGTACGCCGGAAGGAAAACTGAATCCGGGCGGGCATGCGACCCGTGCGGAAGCCGCAGTCATGCTGATGAAGTATTTATCCAAATAGGAATGAAACGGGAAAACAATCCAAAAGTGCACAAAACAGCGCTGTCCTTCCGGACGGTGCTGTTCGCATATGGAGGACAATTGTATAACCAAATTGGTTAAATATTCAAAAATAAGTGCCAAAAACTGCGCTGAAATCGATAAAACGGAACTGTATGCATAAGCACGGCAGGTACCCGGAAAAAATGACCATGAAGCGCGGACGTTTTGAC
Source organism: uncultured Clostridia bacterium (assembly GCA_945486175.1). Lineage (GTDB taxonomy): Bacteria > Bacillota > Clostridia > Oscillospirales > Butyricicoccaceae > Butyricicoccus_A. The sequence goes on from CALYTA010000140.1 coordinate 3,019, forward strand.
GAAAATTTCGACAGTTTAGTCTGTTTACATCGGAACAGCCAGCGAGTATAATGTAATTTAATTACAAGAAAATCCTGTATTGAAGATTAGGAAAAGGAGTCGAAAAACGATGGCATATTACTTTTCTGAACCGTCCCGTACCTTCAGTGAGTACCTGCTGGTACCGGGCTATTCCTCGAAAGAATGCATTCCCACCAATGTCAGCCTGAAGACACCGATTGTTAAATTCCGCAAGGGCGAAGAAGAATGCCCGATCTCCATTAACATCCCGATGGTATCCGCAATCATGCAGGCGGTATCCAATGATACCATGGCGATTGCACTGGCCAAGGAAGGCGGCATGTCGTTCATCTATGGCTCCCAGAGCATTGAATCCGAAGCAGCTATGGTTGCAAAGGTCAAGAGCTACAAGGCGGGCTTTGTTGTAAGCGACTCCAACATCAAGCCGGACCAGACGCTGGCGGATGTCCTCGCGCTCAAGGAGAAGACCGGCCATTCCACGATGGCGGTTACCGAGGACGGCACCGCCAACGGCAAGCTGCTCGGCGTTGTCACCGGACGCGATTACCGCATCAGCCGCATGGACCGTGCGACCCGCGTCAGCGAGTTCATGACCCCGTTTGAAAAGCTGATTACCGCACCGAAGGAAACCTCCCTGAAGGAAGCAAACAACATTATCTGGGATCACAAGCTGAATTCCCTGCCGATTATCGATGAGAATCAGAATCTCGTTTACATGGTATTCCGCAAGGACTACGATTCCCACAAGGAAAATACGCTCGAGCTGCTGGATGCGCACAAGCGCTACATGGTCGGCGCAGGTATCAACACGCTCGATTATGAAAAGCGCGTACCCGCTCTCGTCGAGGCGGGCGCGGACGTGCTCTGCATCGATTCCTCCGAGGGCTACACCTGCTGGCAGAAGCAGACTATCGATTTCATCCGCGAAAAATACGGCGACAGCGTCAAGGTCGGCGCCGGAAACGTAGTCGACCGCGACGGCTTCCTCTTCCTCGCTGAGGCAGGCGCGGACTTTATCAAAATCGGTATCGGCGGCGGCTCCATCTGCATCACCCGTGAGCAGAAAGGCATCGGTCGCGGTCAGGCAAGCGCTGTCCGCGAGGTTGCCGCCGCGCGCGACGAGTACTACGAAAAGACCGGCGTATATATCCCGATCTGCTCCGACGGCGGTATCGTTCACGATTACCATATGACCCTCGCT
>CALYTA010000141.1 GCA_945486175.1 uncultured Clostridia bacterium
TCATAGCGATCTTGAAGCCCTGGCCTTCCTTGCCCAGCAGACGGTCTGCCGGCAGGTGCAGGTCTTCGAATACGAGCTCTGCGGTCTGGGAACCACGGATGCCCATCTTATGCTCGATCTTGCCGATGGAGAAGCCCGGGTCGTCCTTGTCAACGATGAATGCGGAGATGCCGCGGGTGCCCTTGCTCTTATCAGTCATCGCGAAGATAACGTATGTGCTTGCAACGCCGCCGCCGGTGATGAATACCTTGGAGCCGTTGATGATGTAGGAGCCGTCTTCCTGCTTCTCAGCAACAGTCTGCTGGCCTGCAGCGTCGGTACCTGCGTTCGGCTCGGTCAGGCCGAATGCACCGGTCTTGGTGCTGCTGATCAGCGGGCGGAGCCACTTTTCCTTCTGCTCCGGCGTGCCGTACTTAAAGATCGGCCATGCGCACAGAGTAGCATGAGAAGAAATGATACAGCCAGTGGTGCCGCAGAAGCGGGAAGCTTCTTCGATTGCGATAGAATAGCAGATGGTATCGCCGCCGGAGCCGCCCAGTTCCTTCGGGAACTGAATGCCCATCAGGCCATATCTGCGCATCTTCTCAACGGTTTCGTGAGGATAGCGCTCCTCTGCATCGATTTCTGCAGCAATCGGCTCAATTTCGTTGACCGCGAATTCACGGCACATCTTCTGAACCATTGCCTGCTCTCTTGTAAGCCTAAAATCCATACCAGTAAACCTCCCAAAAAAATGAATTCCAAAATATGAATACATGCGAGCATCCGGGCGATCTGGCTTTACGCCAAAATGCACGCTGCATTTCATGGAATGTGGGTTAATACATATACACACACACATGTATACGATAAATATTATATTCATTCGCAAGGGTTTGTCAAGAATTTCACCCATTTATTTTGTATAAAAGAATCAATTTAACAAGAACTTACCCATCTTTTTTCATACTTATTGACAATTCGTTAAAACTTTAACAAATCTTTCGTGCAAAATATACAAATAGTGTTCAAAGCGTGAAAAAAGCGGCGGAATGTGTCAGTGACACATCCCGCCGCAAATAGCGCATTTTTCTGTTTACAGCTCCTCGCACTGCTTCAGCCACAGCGCACTGACCGCATCCGACGGCATGCGCCAGTCGCCGCGCGGCGACAGGGTGACTGTACCGACCTTCGGGCCATCCGGCAGGCAGGAGCGCTTGAACTGCTGGATGAAGAAGCGGCGGACAAATGTCGTCAGCCATTTTTTGATGGTGGCATCGTCGTATACGCCTGCAAACGCCTGCTTCGCCATGCGGAAAATCTTTTTCGGCTCCATGCCGAAGCGCAGCAGGTAATACAGGAAGAAATCGTGCAGCTCATAGGGGCCGACCAGCTCCTCTGTCTTCTGCGAAATTTCGCCGTCCTTCGGCGGCAGCAGCTCCGGAGAAACCGGCGTTGCGAGTACATCGCGCAGCACGCGCCCGGTCTCACCGCCCGCTCTGTCCGCTTCATACGCGGTCAGATAGCGCACCAGCGTCTTCGGAATCGAGCTGTTGACGCCGTACATCGACATGTGGTCGCCGTTGTATGTCGCCCAGCCGAGTGCCAGCTCGGACAGGTCGCCCGTGCCGATGACCATGCCGCCCGTCTTGTTCGCCAGATCCATCAGCACCTGGGTGCGCTCGCGCGCCTGGCCGTTTTCAAACGTGACGCTGTGGTCTTCCATGTCATGGCCGATATCGATAAAGTGCTGGGTGACCGATGCGCCGATTTCAATCGTCTTGCAGGTCGTGCCATAGGCTGCCGCCAGCGTCAGCGCATTGTTCTTCGTGCGGCTGGTCGTGCCGAAGCACGGCATCGTGACCGCGATGATGTCCTTGCGGTCGCGTCCGAGCAGGTCGAACGCGTGGACTGTGACGACCAGCGCGAGTGCGGAGTCCAGTCCGCCGGACAGCCCGACAACTGCCGTCTTTGCATGCGCATGGCGCACGCGCGTCGCAAGTCCGGTCGCCTGTAAGGTCAGGATTTCTTCACAGCGTGCGGCGAGGTCGCCCTTGTCTGACGGCACGAACGGCGTCTGTGCAATCGGACGGGTCAGCCCGGTCTCGCGCAGCTCCATATCAAACCAGACACGGGAGACATAGCCTTCGCGGAAGGTATTCTGGCGGCGGCGCTCATAGGTCAGACGTGCAACGTCGATTTCCGAAATGGTCAGGCCGGTTGCAAACCGCGGGGACTGTGCCAGCAGCGTGCCGTTTTCCGCAATGATATTGTGTGCGGCAAAGACAAGATCTGTGGACGACTCGCCCTGGCCCGCATCACAGTAAATATATCCGCACAGGCCGCGGCCGGACTGCATGCACACCAGATTGCGGCGGTATGCCGCCTTGCCAATGATCTCATCGGAAGCGGACAGGTTGAAGACAATGGTCGCGCCTGCACACGCCAGATCACTCGACGGCGGATTGGGTACCCACAGATCCTCACAGATTTCTGCGGAAATCGCAAAATCCGGCATATCCGCACAGCAGAAAATCTGATTGGGATCGATGCAGAATTCCTGCCCATTCCATTCCAGATATTCCTCGGTATCGTCATCTGCTTCCGTAAAATGGCGCAGCTCATAAAATTCCGTATAATTCGGGATGTTGCGCTTCGGAATCATGCCGAGGATCGTGCCCTTATGCAGGAAAGCCGCACAGTTGTACAGCGTGCCGCCCACGCGCACCGGCAGGCCCACAACAATCAGCATGTCCATTTCCGCTGTCTCTTCGGCAATGCGCAGCAGCTGCTGCTTTGCGCCGTCGAGCAGGATATTGTGTAAAAACAGGTCGGAACAGGTATAGCCGGTCAGACACAGCTCCGGAAAGCAGACCGCCTGCACGCCCTTCTCATTCGCCTCACGGCACAGCGCGAGAATATTGTCCGCGTTGAATGCGCAGTCTGCCACATGGATTTCCGGCGTGGCTGCCGCGACTTTGATAAATCCGTCTTTCATGATAGTCAGCACCTCAGGGTTTTTGTGATGCTTTTATTATACCCCAGACGCGCACAATTGAAAATATGCAATTGTACGGAAACATTGCGCGCATCGGCTGACGGTGCCGCCTTCCTCACACATACAAAACCTCTACCTCGCCCTCAGATGTGGCATATACCTGCACCAGCCGCGAGGTGATACGCGTCCCGGTGCGCGGGTCGCGGTCAATCAGCACCTCATCTGCGCCCGGCGCAATGCGCACATTGTTGACCTCATCATACGTGCCGAGGGAGACATAGATATCCCCCTCCGTGAAATTCTTTACCTTCCATTTCAGCCCGCTGAGCTGCATGTTGAATTCTGTCACCTGTCCTGCCGGGCAGCTTCTTCTCTTGCCGAAAATCATTGTATCACCTTTCGTAAATTTATTATTACAGTATACTAAAAGTAATACTATCAGTTATTCACAGTTTGTACAGGTGCATTTCTTTCCGGTCTGTGGACAAGAGAAAAAGCCTGCCGCATGGTATGCGGCAGGCTCCTGTGTACCTGTCTCAGTTTTCAGACGTATCGCTGTCCTCTGAATCAGCGCCGACATCCTCCGTGCTGTCGGAATCACTGTCTGCTTCCGGCAGATCCGGCGGCGTGGTGTCATCCACCTCAAAATGTACCGGACGGGTGGAATTGCTGATCGGGAGCATGTCAATGCCCGCCTCTTTCAGCTTATCGATGATGGACGGAAGCGCTTCTACCGTCTTTTCCTTGCCATAGGTGTCGTGCATGAGCAGGATGACGTCATTGCGCGAGCTGCCGCTGACCTCACTGACCGCATAATCCACCATCTGCGCAACGGTATAATTGCCGTTTTCCGCATCATGTGCATAGGAATTCCAATCGTAATATTCAAAGCCGCGGCGCGTCATTTCACTGACAATGGCATCATAGGTGCCATGGCGCTGCATCACCGAGTTGTTGCTGCCGCCCGGGAAACGGAAGCCCTGAACACGGTAGCCGGTCAAATCATAAATTTTATCATATGCAGCGGCAAAATCGTTGAGATATCCCTCTGTCGAAGCATACAGTTGACCGTAGTCGTGATCGTTCGCATGAATGCACAGCGTGTGACCCTCATCGACAATGCGCTTGATGATATCCTCATTGCCGTCAATCTCACTGGTGACAATGAAGAAGGTAGCTTTGACACCCTTCTCCTTGAGTACATCGAGAATGCCCGGTGTATTGGTCGAGGACGGGCCGTCGTCAAAGGTCATATAGCAGA
>CALYTA010000142.1 GCA_945486175.1 uncultured Clostridia bacterium
CTGCAACCTGTCCCTGCTGGACGGCAAGACCGTTGCAATCATCGGTTTTGGCTCCCAGGGTCATGCACATGCAATGAACCTGAAGGATTCCGGCGTTGACGTCGTTGTAGGTCTGCGTCCGGGTTCCCGTCACACCGCAAAGGCGGAGGGCTATGGCCTGAAGGTCATGACTCCGGCAGAGGCTGCAAAGGCCGGCGACATCATCATGATGCTGTGCCCGGATGAGAAGCAGGCTGACATTTATAAGGATGTGATCGAGCCGAATCTGGAGTCCGGCAATGTTCTGGCATTTGCACACGGCTTCAACATTCATTACAAGCAGATCATCCCGCCGAAGGATGTAGACGTCATCATGATCGCGCCGAAGGGCCCGGGCCACACTGTCCGCAGCCAGTATGTTGAGGGTCACGGTGTTCCGTGCCTGGCATGCGTCGAGCAGGATGCTTCCGGCAAGGCTCTGGATATCGCACTGGCATATGCTTCCGGTATCGGCGGCGGCCGTGCGGGCATCATCGAGTCTACCTTCCGCACCGAGACTGAGACCGACCTGTTCGGTGAGCAGGCTGTTCTGTGCGGCGGTGTCTGCGAACTGATGAAGGCTGGCTTTGAGACACTCGTTGAGGCGGGTTATGCACCGGAGAATGCTTACTTCGAGTGTGTTCATGAAATGAAGCTGATCGTTGACCTCATCAACGAGGGCGGCTTCGCAAAGATGCGTTATTCCATCTCCGATACCGCTGAGTACGGCGATTACCGCACCGGACGCCGTATCATCACCGAGGAGACCCGCAAGGAGATGAAGCAGATCCTGCGTGAGATCCAGGACGGCACCTTTGCTTCCGAGTGGATTCAGGAGAACCGTGCGGGCGGCCGTGCGAAGTTCCTGGCCACCCGTCAGATGGAAGCTGAGTCCCAGCTGGAAGAAGTCGGCAAGGAGCTGCGCGGCATGATGTCCTGGCTGAAGAAGTAAGGATATACATACCAAATCATCCAACAGACAAACGGGGATGGGGCATCAGGTCTCCGTCCCCGTTTTTTTAATCGGCGGCAGCTGCCGCCTGTCAGGAGGTACTTATGGAATTGAGAAGTCATAACGTCACGCAGGGCGTTGAGCGTGTACCGCATCGTTCGCTGCTGCGCGCGACCGGCATGACCGAGGAAGAAATGAACCGTCCGATTATCGGCGTCGTTTCTGCGTACAGTGAGATCATCCCGGGTCACATCAATCTGGACAAAATTGCCAATGCAGTCAAGACCGGCGTCAGCATGGCAGGCGGCACGCCGGTTCTGGTTCCGGCCATCGGCGTATGCGACGGCATTGCAATGGGCCACATCGGCATGAAGTTTTCGTTGCCGTCCCGTGAGCTGATTGCGGATTCTGTCGAGACACTCGCACAGGCACATCAGTTCGATGCACTCGTGCTCATCCCGAACTGTGATAAGATCGTTCCGGGCATGGTCATGGCAGCAGCACGCCTGAACATTCCGGCAATCGTCTGCTCCGGCGGCCCGATGCTGGCAGGCCACCACAACTGTGAAAATGTTTCGCTGTCCTACACATTCGAGGCAGTCGGCGCACGCAAGGCAAATCTGATCGATGACGCAGAGCTGGCTGACATCGAACAGCATTCCTGCCCGGGCTGTGGTTCCTGCTCCGGTATGTATACGGCAAACTCGATGAACTGCCTGTGTGAGGCAATCGGCATGGCACTGCCGGGCAACGGCACGATTCCGGCCGTTTATTCCGACCGCATCCAGCTTGCCAAGCATGCGGGCATGAAGATCATGGAGCTGCTGGAAAAGGACATCAAGCCGCGCGACATCATCACCGACAAATCCATCCACAACGCACTGGAGTGCGAAATGGCACTGGGCTGCTCGACCAACACCGTCCTGCACCTGCTCGCGATCGCACATGAGGCAGGTCTGGAGCTGGATCTGAACAAGCTGAATGAAATTTCCGCATGCACGCCGAACCTGTGCCATCTGGCACCGGCAGGCCGTACCTACATTCAGGAGCTGAATGAAGCAGGCGGCATCTATGCGGTTATGAATGAGCTGTCCAAGAAGAACCTGATCGAGCTGGATCAGATCACGGCGACCGGCAAGAAGGTCGGCGAGAACATTGCAAACTGCTATAATACCAATCCGAACGTCATCCGTCCGATTGACAACCCGTACATGCAGACCGGCGGCATTGCCATCCTGTGGGGCAACATTGCCAAGGAAGGCTGTGCAGTCAAGCAGAGCGCAGTTGCACCGGAAATGATGAAGCATACCGGCCCGGCTCGTCTGTTCGACAGCGAGGAAGAGGCAATTGAAGCGATTTACGGCGGCAAGATCAACAAGGGCGATGTCGTTGTCATCCGCTATGAAGGCCCGAAGGGCGGCCCGGGCATGCGTGAGATGCTGAACCCGACTTCCGCACTGGCTGGCATGAAGCTGGACAAGGATGTTGCACTGATTACCGACGGCCGTTTCTCCGGCGCGTCCCGCGGTGCATCCATCGGCCATGTCTGCCCGGAGGCTGCAATGGGCGGTGAAATCGGCCTGCTTCAGGAAGGCGATATCATCGAAATCAACATCCCGGAGCATTCCGTCAATGCAAAGGTTTCCGATGAGGAATTTGCAAAGCGCCGCGAGGCCTTCATTCCGAAGGAGCCGAAGATCAAGACCGGCTGGCTGGCACGCTATTCGCGTCTGGTCACCTCCGCGAACAAGGGCGCTGTCCTCAAGTAAGCACAAAGCAATTGCATTTTCTTCCCCCGTCTGCTGCGGCAGGCGGGGGATTTTTCTGCACATAAAATTTTTAATGAAAAATTTTATGCATCATTGACATTCTATCAAGAAATGATATACTGAAATCAAAAAAGGCGAGGTGGACAGAAATGGGCAGAAAACCAAACGAGAGTGGCGCACCGGAGCGGAGCGGCTCGGTTGCCGGAATGGAAGACAACCTAAAAAAGGCCGTTGCGGAGATGCTGGTGCTGTTTCTGCTGAACGAGCGCGATATGTATATTGGGGAAATCCCGGAGGAGCTGAATCGCCGCAGCGGCGGCACGTTCCAGATCGTGTTCCCGTATTCGATCATCTACCGGATGGTGAAATTCGAGTATATCGACGAGTGCAAAAAGCGCATTGCACCGGACGGCAGAAAGCGGCAGTATTATGCGATTACAGAAAAGGGCAGAACATATTTAAAGGAATTGCGGGGGTTGTTCCGGCAGTTTTCCGAGGGAATCGATACAATTCTGGCATCTGAGGGGGAGACATATGAACAGGAAGAATACAGCGGCGCGGAAGTACCTGAAGCAGACGGACAGACAGCTGACCTGCGGCATGAGACAGAGACGCAGGCTGATAAGCGACCTGAAACGGACGATTGGGATTTTTCTGGACGATTGTCCGGATGCCTCGTATGAGGATTTTCTGGAGGCGTTCGGCAGCCTGGCGGATATGGCGGCAGAGATGCTGCGCGATGTGCCGGAGCAGGAAATTCATCGGACAGTGAGTCGGAAAACACGAATGCGGCGTGCGCAGGTGGCGGTACTGCTCGCTGTTTCGGCGTGTGCCTGTGCCGTAGCGGTGTTTTTTTACTGGCAGCGAGAGAACAATCCGCATGAGATTGAAACCGTTGTATACGAGAATGAAACGCAACTCCCGACAGAAACGCAAAACGGCCTGCGGTATGGCTTGAGCTATCAACTGGACAAAAACGGCAGGATTATCGCCGCTTTTGACAAAGGAGGTCATGCAGTTGCGGTCAACGCAGAGGGAATCCCGTTGGAGGATCTGAAATGATGCGAAAAGTGAAACGGATGATTTCTGTGCTGTGTGTGCTTGGGCTGTGCAGCAGTATGGCTGCGTCAGCTTATGAGCCGGAAGAGGACACCAGCGTGATTCGATATTTTGACGGCTGCTATGCTGAGGTTACAGGCACAGAGGAAAGCATACAGAACAAAACAGATACCGTAATTGGATCAAAAACCTATATCTATCACGATTTGGACGGAACAGTTCTGTTTACCTATACAGTAAAAGCGTCTTTTCATGTTGACGGACAAAAGGTAGAGTCGACAGCGTGTTATACGTCCTTTTATGTTTCTGACGGATGGAAAAAGGAGAAGGACAACTTCGATGGCGGCAGCGGCACCGCTGTTTTTTCTGATGGAAAGAAAAGAAGATCAGGTTGTCGATTGCATGCAGCAAAGACGGAAAAATTTCATAATAGAAATTC
>CALYTA010000143.1 GCA_945486175.1 uncultured Clostridia bacterium
GAAGGATTCCTCCAGCATTGCAGCGAAGTCTTCGCTGCCGGTTTCAATTCTTGTCTCGTCACTCATCATGTTTCTGACCTCCTTAATTATCCAAGCCGGTGTGGACGCGCCTGCTGTAATCCCGATGAATGGTTGCTCCATACCCCGGACCTCCTGTCCTGTCAGTCCGCTGGCATCTTCGATGTATAGCACACGGTCACAGAGAGATGTGCTGATTTCATACAGACGCTTTGTGTTAGAGCTTTTCCTGTCGCCAATCACAATCATAATGTCCGACTTACCGGCCAGCAAACGAGCTTCCTTCTGGCGCTCGTCTGTCGCATTACATATTGTATCAAATATTTTGGCATTTGTACACTCTTTTTTTATAAATTTACTGGAAATATCAAATATTTTTCGATTGATGGTTGTCTGCGCCACGATTCCGACCGGCTTTTCACGCAGCTGTCTGGCCTTCTCCGTGTCCGCAGACAGCGCTTTTTCCAGCTCCTCCGGTGTCTCGAAAACGTCTGATGGCCCGCACCAGCCCTGAATCCCTACCACTTCCGGGTGATTTCTTGAGCCGATTATGATAATATGCCGCCCATTTTGGCTCTCCTCCCGCACAATACGGTGGATTTTGCTGACAAATGGGCAGGTGGCATCGACCGACGTGCAGCCTTTTTCATTGAGCCGGAGCATGACAGATTCCGGCACGCCGTGCGCGCGGATGAGCACCGGCACGTTGTCCGGAATATCATCCACACGCTCCGCCTTGTGCACGCCGAGCGCTTCCAGGCGCTCGACCTCATGCGTGTTGTGGATGATGTCACCCAGCGCCCAGATGCTTCCATATTGTGCACACGCCTGTTCAGCCATCTCAACTGCGCGGCGCACGCCAAAGCAGAATCCCGCCGTTTTGGCAACTGTAACCATCAGTCTGTCTCCTTCAGTGCATAAATGCGGCGCATAATCTCATCAGCCAGCTCACGGTAGCCCTCCTTGGAGCGGGTCGGCTCCGGCACAAACGGCTCTCCGATAATCACGCGCACTTTGGAACGGAATTTCTTGTTTTCCGGAATATAAATCGGCAGAATCGGGGCACCGGTTTTGAGCGCAATGCGCGCTGCGCCCTCTTTTGCCTCGTCGCCTTCCTTGTGCTTGGTCGTACCTTCCGGGAAGATCAGCAGCTTTCTGCCGTCGCGCACCGCTTTGAGCGCCAGCTTGATGGCATTGATGTCAGCACGGCTGCGGTCAACCGGGAACGCACCCAGCGCTGTAATCAGCGGCGACAACCCCTTGATGTCGAACAGCTCTTTTTTCGCCATCGCGGCGAAATCATGCTTGTTGCCGAGCGCGGTGGCGACCATCGTCGGGTCTGCCCACTGGCTGTGGTTTGCTACGACGACACAGCCGCCTTCCGGAATATTTTCACGACCAATCACATGGTAATCGTACTTGATATGGTCATACACTGTCACAAACGGAATCGCAAGCCACTGGAATCTGCGGTGATATTTCATCCCTGTCCCTCCAATACACGGCGGATGACAGCCTCAACTGCATCCATGGACTGTTCGAGCGTCAGCTCACTGGTATCGACCAGCACGGCGTCCTCCGCCTGCCGGAGCGGTGCCTCTGCGCGGGTGGTATCATCCCGGTCGCGCTGGATCATATCTGCCAGTACCTCGTCCAGCGTCACATTTTCCCCCTTCTGCTGCAGCTCCAGCCAGCGGCGCCTGGCGCGCGCTTCCGGAGAAGCGGTCAGGAAAATTTTCACCTCGGCATCCGGCAGGATGACCGTGCCGATATCGCGCCCGTCCATGATGACGCTGCATTTCTTTGCCATATCGCGCTGCGTATCCAGAAGGAATGCGCGCACCTCCGGTACGGCAGATACAAATGACGCATATTTCGACATTTCCGGCGTGCGGATGAGGCCGGATACATCCTCCCCGTTGAGCAGGACATGCTGTACGCCATCCTGATAGTTCAAGCTGACCCCAATGCCCGGCAGCACCGGCAGAATGCCTGCCGTGTCACCCAGCTGTACGCCTGCGCGGCATACCGCCAGGCCAATGGTGCGGTACATCGCACCGGTATCCACATAGACAAAGCCAAGGCGTTCCGCAACAGCGCGCGCAATTGTACTTTTTCCCGCGCCGGACGGGCCGTCAATGGCAACCGCAATTGATTTCATGTCTGTTCCTCTCCTACCTTATCTCTTTATTCTCCCGTGTTCTGTCCGGCATTCAGCCCCGCCAGATAGCCGGTTGACCACGCGATCTGCAAATTAAAGCCGCCGGTATATGCATCCACATCGATGATTTCTCCGGCAAAATACAGGTTCGGCACTTTTTTCGATTCCATCGTTTTGGGTGTAATTTCACGCACAGAAATGCCGCCCGATGTGATGATGGCATCCGTGACCGGGCGCGGTTCCGTGATTTCCAGCTCAAAATGCTTGAGCACGCGCACCAGCGCATGCCGCTGCTTTTTGGTGATCGCATTGACCTTCTGGTGCGGGTCGATGCCGGAGCGCTCCACGACAATCGGAATCAGCTTGCGCGGCAGAAGCGCACCGAGCGAATTGCGGAAATCCGTGTTCAATTCGCCGGAAAAGTCGGAAAGAATGCGCTTGTCCAGCGTCGCCTCGTCCAGTGCGGGCTTAAAATCGATCTCCGCGCGGTATTTCGCTTTGTCCCATTTGCGCATGTGTGACGATGCGCTGAGCACCAGCGGGCCGGAAATGCCGAAGTGCGTAAACAGCATCTCGCCAAAGCCCTCATGCAGCTTTTTGTTGTTTTCAAATATGGTCAGCGTGACGTTTTTGAGCGAAAGACCTTGCAGGCGCGGGCAGTCCTTCCCTGCACAGACCAGCGGCACAAGCGAAGCGCGCAGCGGTGTCACGGTATGCCCCAGCTTTTCCGCCCAGACATAGCCATCGCCCGTCGAGCCGGTCAGCGGATAGGATTTTCCGCCGGTGGCGACAATCACGCGGTCTGCATGCCGCAGCCTGCCGCCCGCTATCACACCGCACACCGCGCCGGTTTCTTCCCCGACACAGATATCCGTCACCTCGTCGTGAACAATCGTCACGCCGCACCGGCGCACCCAGCCATACAGCGCGTCAACGACATCCAGCGCCCGGTCTGAGACCGGAAACACACGGCTGCCGCGCTCGGTCTTGAGCGGCACGCCCAGCTTTTCAAAAAACGCCATCGTGTCCTGTACGGAAAACGCGCCGAGCGCGCTGTACAGAAAACGCGGATTCTGCGGCACATTGCTCAAAAAGGTCTGTGCATCACAGTTGTTCGTGACATTGCAGCGCCCCTTACCTGTAATGGCGAGCTTGCGCCCGACTTTTTCGTTGTGCTCAAACAGCAGCACGCAAGCACCCTGCTGTGCCGCTGTGCCCGCCGCCATCAGTCCGGCCGCACCGGCACCGATGACCGCGACGGTCAGATTATTCGTTGTCGAGTTTTTCATATACCTCATATTCGTCCCAAATTGCTTCCAGCTTGTTAAAGGTATCGCTGATTTCATTCTGCTTGCGCATGCCAATGGCAACAATCAATGCATTGATGACGCTCAGCGGCGCAACGAGCGAGTCGACAAATGAAGCCATATCGCTCTTGGCAAGCAGCGTATAATCCGCTGTCTGGCTGAGCGGGGACAGGCGGCTGTCAGTCAGCGCGATGACGGTCGCTCCCGATTTTTTGGAGTATTCCAGCGCCTTGAGCGTGCGCTTGGAATAACGCGGGAAGCTGACGCCGAGCACGACATCCCCCTCGCCCACGCGCAGAATCTGCTCAAAAATCTCGCTGACACTGTTGGTGTGAATCAGCCGTGCATTGTCAAACAGCAGGTTGAAGTAAAATCCCAAAAAGCTGGACAGCGCAGCGGATGAACGCACGCCGAGAATATAAATATGCTTTGCGCCCAGAATCGCCTCGACTGCACCCTCAAACGACCGGCGGTCAATTTCATCCAGCGTCATTCGGATTTTGTCGATATCGGACGACAGCACGGTGCGCAAAATATCCTGATCGCCCATGCGGTCGCTTGTAACCTCCATGCGCTGGACTGCGGTCAGCTTATTGCGGATCATTTCCTGCAAAGCTTTTTGCAGATGCGGATAGCCGTCATAGCCCAGCTCCGTGGCAAACCGGACCACGGTCGATTCGCTGACGCCGACGGTTGCGCCCAGCTTGCTTGCGGTCAGAAATGCCGCCTTGTCATAATGCTCAA
>CALYTA010000144.1 GCA_945486175.1 uncultured Clostridia bacterium
GTGCCTGTATATAATACCACTCCGTGCACAGGATGTCAACAAAAAATTTCAGAAATTTTGAAATTTCTTTTCGCTTCGGCAAAGTGCACAGTTACTTACAGGGGTCTCCCAGCGCTTTGACGGCAATGTTCCACAGTATTTTTACTATTTCACCGTGTTAAATCGCTGTCCCACTCCTTTTATCCTCCCTTATTTTGGCTTATTTTCCGTCAAACTATACAAAGGGCGGCGGAAAATTTTCTCGCGAAAATTCCCGCCGCCCTCTTTTTTTCCGTGCTTACAGCTTATCCTCCTGATAATGCGCGCGGACACCGCCGATGAATTTCAGGCGTGTTCTCGCGCACAGGACATTGGCTTCACCGATGGTCTTCTGTGCAATGCGAACCGGGACAGCGACCTCGCGCAGATGCATGCCGATGAGCGTGCCGCCGATGTCCATGCCCGCATGGGCGCGGATGTGCTCCACCGCGACCGGCTCGGCAAAGTTCTGCCAGCAGGTGGTGGCAAACGAACCGCCCGCCTTCGGCTGCGGCAGCACGTTGACCGGCTCCCAACCATAGGCCTCCGCCGCTTCGCGTTCCAGAATAATGGCACGGTTCAAATGCTCACAGCACTGTGCCGCAAGGAAAATACCGTGCGGCTGGAGCGCCGCATGTGCGCCGCGGTAAATCGCGCCCGCGATATTCATGGAAGAAGCAGAGCCGATTTTTTCCCCGCCGACCTCGCTCGTCGAGCAGCCGATGACAAAAACATCTCCCATCTGGAGCTTTGCCTGTTCCAGCACCTCCAGAACCGCTTCTTTTGTCTGTAATTCAATGTCCTTGAGTTCCATGTGGAATCCCTCCTAATATATATGATCTTCCACAGGCTGTTTCAGTCTGTTGTTGGCTTATTATTTGAGCGACTGCTCCGCAACACTGCGGCGGCACTGTGCCAGATGCAGCAGCATCGCGTCATATGCCGCCATGCCGTCGCGCGCGGCAATCGCCGACAGGATTTCCCGATGCGTGCGCACCAGCTCATCCCGCGCCTGCTCGGACGGGGTGCCCGGCATCATGGACGGCGGGCCGCACAGAATGACGGCGAGATTGGGCACAACCACATTGCCGGATGCGCGTGCAATCGCCGCATGGAATTTCGTGTTTTCCTCGGAAAAATCCTCTCCGTCCAGCATCTTGCGCTCACAGGCATCACACAGCTGCATCATCTCCGCAATCTGGTCCGGCGTGCTGTTGCCCGCCGCGAGGGAAGCCAGCCGCGGCTCCATCATAAACCGCAGCTCGAGCAGGTCAGTTGCCACACGCGCGGTGTCACCCAGGAATTGCAGGCCGAGCGGGTCCTCGCTCACACCGCTGCGGTCGGAGACAAATGTGCCTGCGCCGCGCCGGATCTCAACCACATTGCGGCTGACCAGTGCTTTGATCGCTTCGCGCACGGTGCTGCGCCCGACACCCAGCTTCGCCGCCAGTTCAAATTCATTCGGCAGCTTGTCGCCCGGGTTCAGTTCCTTTCCGATTATCGTGCGTACAATCTCATCCGCGACCCTCTCGGTCAGCGATTTTCCGGTGTCCATATCGCGATACCTCCCAGTGGTTTTTCCCTGTCCTTACATTATTATATAGTATAGCAGGTTTTTTGCCGCGCGGAAAGATGCTGTGAAAAAAACAGGAGGTACCCACAGGCACCTCCTTTGTCTGTTTTTATAAAATTCCGCTTCTGTTTACGGCGTCTGGCAGATCGGCGTGTCGCCCGCGCTGATGCCGCGCGCCGGAATGCCGCAGTATTTCATGTACGGCATGAGCTGCTGGAGCACCGAAGCGGTTTCCGCGCTGCTTTCAAAGCGCACCGTCACAGTTCCCGTGCGGTTGATTGCGCTGACTGCCGCGTCATAGGAGCGCGGTGCTGTATTCCAGTCCCACAGGCGGTAGCCAGCCGCCCGGATGGCCTGTGCCGCAGTGCTGGTCAGGTTGCCGGAGCTGCCGCCCGCAATGCGCACCAGCCGCGTCGGCGTGCCCGTGATGACCGAAAGCGTTTCATTCGCGCTGTTCAGCAGCTCCACCGGGTTGCTTTCCGCCTGCGTGCGTGTCAGCAGCAGGCCGATGCTGTGCCCATCGCCCGCGATATGGCGCAGCAGGTCATCCGAGGCATACAGATTCTCTGCCGGTACAAAGAACGTGGCGCGCACGCCTGCGGTCTCCAGAACGCTCAGAATCGACACGATATTGCTGCCCATGTCGCTGTCAATGGTCAGGAAAACCGTATCCGGGATGTACTGCGGTATGGTGTATTCGCGGACAGAATCCGCCGGAATCAGCGTGCCCGGCAGATACAGGATGCCTGCGCCGCCCGTCACACCGGTCACGCCTGTTGTGCCGGTCGAGCCGGACGGGCTGGGGGAACCCGGTGTCGATGGCTTGGCAGACGGCATTGTGCCGCCCGAAGTGGATTTCTTTTTTACTGTCACCGTACACCGCGCGCTGACACCGCCCGCCGATGCAGTGACCACTGCCGTGCCCGTCTTGAGCGCGGTCACTTTTCCGTTTTTATCCACGCGTGCAACCGCCGCGTTGTTTGATTTCCAGGTAATCGCTGTGTTTTGCAGCTTTTTTGGGGAAACCGTTGCCTTGAGTGTTGCCGTGCCGCCGACCGTCAGCGTCAGCGTCTTGCAGTTCAGGGTAACCGCCGTTACCTTTTCCTCATCGGTTCCGGTGACAGTGACGGTACAGTCTGCTGTTTTGCCGTCCGCATTTGCCGCTGTGATGACCGCCGTACCGGCGGTCTCAGCCGTTACAGTGCCGTCCTGTGCGACCGATGCCACCGACGGCGTGCCGGATGTCCAGCGCAGAGTTCCAGGCTCCGCGCCCTCCGGCTGTGGCTTTGCCGCCAGCTTTTTCGTCTCACCGATTTTTAACCGGACAGCAGCCGGCTCAATCGAAAAGCCAGTCAGCATCCAGCCGGATACAGTGATCGTACACTTTGCCGACAGGCCGTTTTCCGCTTCCGCGAAAATATCTGTTGTCCCCTCACCGACTGCCGTCACCGTGCCATCCTGCGTGACCGTCAAAATATCCTCATCAGCCGAGCGCCACGTAAGCGCAGTATCAGCCGCTTCCTCCGGCTGGATTTCCGCGGCAATCGTCTGCGTCTCACCGACCTGCATTGTCCCGCGTTCCGGTGTCAGTGTCAAACCTGTGGCGGCATAGCCGGATACCGTAATGCGGCACACCAGCACCTCGCCGTTTTCCCGCCTTCCCGCGACCTCAACCGGCGTTTCCGTCTGCGCAAGCGCAGTCACCAGTCCATCCTCCGTCACGGATACCGCATCCGGATTGTCCGATTTCCAGAGGATGCCGCCGTCTGCGGGCAGTTCCCCCGAACCGGAGCCGCTGCCGTCCGGATCGTCCAGACCCTCCGGCTCATCCGCACGGTCCGGCGCGCGCAGCTGTACCCGGTCGTTCTGTTTCATGCTGTATTCCGTTGCTTCTTCTGCGTTCAGGATCAGCTCCAGGATATCTGCCTGTGTTTCCGGGCCATTGCCCTTCTTCGGCGCGGCAAATGACAGCGCGCCGCACAGCAGCACGCCCGCCAGCAGTGCACAGACTGCCCGTCTGTATCGTTTCATTGTATCCTCCTCCTTTTCGAGGATTGTTCCGTTCGATTTAGCTTTATTATAGCGTATTGCCAGGTGTTTGTCACTCAAATCTGATGCATATATTTTTAGACATTCCATCGCAAATGCGTTCGATATTGCGTTACCTGTCTTTTAATGATTGCGCCCAGTTTGCAACAATGTTATAATGAGAAGCGAAGATTTTCCGTATCGACAGAGGAGGCGCTTTTTTATGAATCCGGACATGCTGATTCGCCAGTATCTTACCGGGCATGGTGCCAAGGCATACCTCGCTTTTGGCGCACACGCAGCGCATAAATTCGGACAGGACGGCACTGAGTTCCGTGTTTATGCACCCTATGCCGCGAACATGCAGCTCATCGGTGATTTTACCGACTGGGAAGGCTGGCAGATGGACCGCCGTGATGACGGCGTCTGGACGATTTTCTGCAAGGACATCTCACAGGGCGCACTGTATAAATACCGCGTCACCACACAGGAAGGGCGCGTCATCGACCGTGCCGACCCGTTTGCATTCCATTCCGAGCTTCGCCCGTCCACCGCTTCGGTGGTATATGATATTGACCATTACAACTGGAATGACGGCGCATGG
>CALYTA010000145.1 GCA_945486175.1 uncultured Clostridia bacterium
CGGAATTGTTATATAATACCGCAGACAATGCAATGGACACAATCATCGATACAAAAATCATGCTCAGTATGCTTTTCTGCCTGAATCCCAGCTTCATGTACCCTCTTCCACCTTTTCCCTTTGTTTCTGTCGCGGTAATTATATCACATTCAAAAATGGTTATCAAATACAGCAAAAACGGGGCTGCACACCGGCAGCCCCGTCGCGGGTCAATTTTCTGTTTCTGTCATTCCCTGCCGTCCCAGCAATAGGTGCAGAGATTTTCCTTCGGAATGCCAACCGCTTCCAGCATATCGTCCAGACGGTTATAGCGCAGTGACGTGAAGTCCAGCTCCTTGCGAATTTCCTCGACCATGGTGTCATATTTCGGGGATTCCGGATCGGTATACTGCTGAAGCACCTCGTCAGAAACATCCTCCGTACCTTCCAGCCGTGCGATGACACGGCGGGTAATCAGATCCATCTCCGACGACGAGCGCGAGAAATTGAGATATTTGCAGCCGTATACCAGCGGCGGGCAGGCCGAGCGGATATGTACTTCCTTGGCGCCGCTCTGGTACAGGAATTCGGTTGTCTCGCGCATCTGTGTGCCGCGGACGATGGAATCGTCGATCAGCATCAGGCGCTTGCCGCGGATGAGGTCGTGCACCGGGATCAGCTTCATCTTTGCAATCAGATTGCGTTTGCTCTGAATGGTCGGCATGAACGAGCGCGGCCAGGTCGGCGTATACTTGATGAACGGACGGGAATACGGAATGCCTGACGCGTTGGAATAGCCGACTGCATGCGCAATGCCGGAGTCCGGCACGCCTGCGACGGTATCCGGGCGGACATGGTCGCGTTTTGCCATTTTCTGTCCGCAGCGGTAGCGCATCTGCTCGACGCTCACGCCCTCATACGAGCTGGACGGGTAGCCGTAATAGACCCAGAGGAACGTGCAGATCTTCATATCCTTTCCGGGCGCAATCAGTGTCTTGACTCCCTCCGGCGTCACGACATCGATTTCTCCCGGACCGAGCTCCTTGTAATCCTGATAGCCGAGATTGAGATAGGAGAACTTTTCAAAGGCGATACAATAGGCATCGTCCTTTTTGCCGATGGTGATCGGCGTTCTGCCGTATTTGTCTCTCGCGGCATAAATACCCTTCGGCGTCATGACCATCAGTGTCAGCGAGCCGTCGATGGTTTCCAGCGCATAATGGATGCCCTCGATGAGATTTTCTTTCTGGTTAATCAGCGCCGCGACCAACTCAGTCGGGTTGACGTCACCGCCGCTCATCTCCAGAAAATGCGAATTACCATTGTCAAAAATGGTGCTGACGATTTCATCGGTGTTGTTGATCTTGCTGACCGTTGTAATAGCGTAGGTGCCGTGATGCGAGCGCACAATCAACGGCTGCGGTTCGTAGTCGGAGATACAGCCGATGCCCAGATAGCCCTTCATCTCCTGGACATCCTTGTCAAACTTTGTACGGAACGGTGCATTTTCAATGTTATGGATGGAACGGTCAAAGCCGTTTTCGCCATACACCGCCATACCGCCGCGACGCGTTCCGAGATGAGAATGATAATCTGTTCCGAAAAACAGGTCAAACACGCAGTCATCCTTCGCAGCAACGCCAAAAAATCCTCCCATTGGTTTCCTCCTTATGCATCAAAAAAACAAATGTGATGAAAAGCAAAAATTTCTTCAAAGCAAGTATAACACAGATGTGTGCTTTTGTGGCGGGAAGAAACCATTTTTTCACAAAAAAGTTGTTTCCATCCGCCAAAAAGGGAATCCGCCCGCCGGCAGGATTCCCTTTTCCCGTTTTTTCACATCGTTTGGTCAGAATTTTCCGCTGTCGCCGGAAAAACCGTCCGAACCCACGCTCGTTCCCCCGCTGTCCGAATCCTTATGAATCTTCGTCCGCGTTTCGGTCGTGTGGGTGTACATATCTGTATGCAGTGTGAGGGCCACAGCATCCGCTGCGATGTAATCGCGCGCAGTCGGCGCGGCATGTACCGTCCGCATCTGCATGCGGAAAATCAGGCAGACAACGCCCGCAATCAGGCACGGCACGACAATGACAATGGCGAGATTGGTGCCCATCGACCGGCGCGCCGCATCCGGGTCACTTCCCACATCCAGCGGTGTGCCGTCCTGCGACAGCGCCAGCATTTCCTCACTCTTGTCCAGATAGTCGGAAAAGCCGTCATACCAGTTGTCATCGGCAAAATCGTCGAGAAATTCATCCTCCAGCACCTCCTTGCCGTAATCGGTAAACGAGGCGTTGCCGAAATTTCCGTAAGCGATGAGCGCAAAGTCGCGATCCTCCATGCTCAGCATCAGAAGCTCGCCGTCCCTGCCCTCGCCCACGCCGAGGTCGTTGTTTCTATAATACTCCTTCGCGCATTCCAGAATATCCGTATAGCCGCCTTCGGTGAAATCCTCCAGCACGGCAATGTAGACACCGCATGCATACTGCTGCGAGATGGCAGACGCACGCTGCGTGAGCTCCGACTTTTCTGTATCGGTCAGAAGACCAGCTTCATCGACAACATAATACTGTTCCGCCGCGTACGCTGCCACCGGAAAGGCAAACAGCAGACACATCGCGAAAAGGAACGCAGTTACCCGTTTTTTCATCGTCCTGCCCTCCTCACATAAACAGTATCAGTGCAAGCACTGCCGCCAGTGGCAGCGCAATGCGGGCAAACCATGTCCAGAACCTGCCCCAGCTCACGGGCAGGCCACCAACCAGCTTTCCGGTCTGCCCATTCATGGCAAACAGGAAATTCTCTCCGTTCCAGCGGGTGCTGAGCAGCCAGACCGGCAGCAGCGCATAGCTCACCTTTCCCCGGTGCAGCTGTACATCCGCATGCTCCGGCACGCACATCTCATAACCATGCACCGTCGCCTGCATCGCCTCCACCGCACTGCGCTGTACGCGCTCCTCCACGCGTTCTGCACACTCCTCTATGCTGACATCATATTTATCCGCCAGATAGCCGGGCAGATATCCCATGGAAAACGGCTCCATCTCAGCATATTCGAACGGCTCAATCGAGTCCATATGCGCATCTGGCATTTTGCTGGACGCATCCACCGGAATGCGCCGGAATGGGATGTTGCCTGCGCGGTGCACCTCAAAATGCTGGGTGGTTGTGATCTCATATTCTCCATCCGAATGCATAAAGGAACGGGTCGCATGAAACCGCACATCCGCATCTGCCGTACCGTCAAACAGCCAGAACGGGACATAAATGCCCTTGATTTCCTCAATATGGTTCTCACTGGTGAACGCCTTTGGCAGCAGCCGCTTGCCCTTGTAATGCTTTTTGAGCGCTTCCACTGCGGCTTTTTTGTCCACCTTAAACGGAATGATGTAGTCCGGCTTGAGCATACCCTCGAGCCGCCCGGGCACAACAGTCGGATTGCCGCAGTATGGGCAGCTCGTCGCCGCTGTGTTCGCATCACAAATCAGCTCCGCGCCGCAGGACGGGCAGGTATAGGCGCGCATGCCGTCCGCGACCCATTCGCCTGCCATACCTGAGGTATCCCACGCATCTGTTTTCGCTTCCTCCTTCTGCCCGGTCTGTGTGGCCTGTTCTGCCTGTTCTGTTTTTTGTTCCTGTTGTGCATACATTGCCTCGATTTCCGCGATCTCATAGGATGAGCCGCAGTAATCACACGCCAGCTTTCCGGTCGCCGCATCAAAATGCAGCGGCCCGGTGCAGGCGGGGCACTGATAATTTTTTACCTGTGTCGGCATCGTTGTTCCCCTCTCTCAGGAATGCATGGATTATTTGATATCGCCGTCGTCAAACGGA
Organism: uncultured Clostridia bacterium; assembly: GCA_945486175.1. Classification (GTDB taxonomy): domain Bacteria; phylum Bacillota; class Clostridia; order Oscillospirales; family Butyricicoccaceae; genus Butyricicoccus_A. The sequence continues at coordinate 3,814 of CALYTA010000145.1, forward strand.
TCGCCGCATTCCGGGCAGAACTTTGGCGGATGTGCCGGGTCCTCCGGCTCCCAGCCGCACTTGTCGCACCGGTACTGTGGAACACCTGCCGGCTTCTTTGCACCGCATTCCGAGCAGAATTTACCCTTGTTCACCGTGCCGCAGGACGGGCAGGTCCAGCCGTCCGCATCCGGCTTCTTCGCGCCGCATTCGGAGCAGAATTTGCCTGTGTTGCCCGCATGCCCGCAGGCGCAGGTCCAGCCACCTGCCTGTGCCGTTGCCGACGCTGATGCCGATGCAGGCTGCGGCGGAACAGGCTGCACCTGCTGTCCCATCTGGAACAGTTGCTGTGCATTGGCACCGCCTGCGCCCTGTGCCATATTCATGCCCATAAATGCCATGGCGGGGCCAGCGCCCT
>CALYTA010000146.1 GCA_945486175.1 uncultured Clostridia bacterium
TGCCTCCCTTATTCTACGACACGCGGTACGCTGACACCGCCGCATTCCACGCTCGGTGCGTTCGCAAGAATGGTCTCCCTGTCATACGACGGTACCGGTACATCCTCACGCATTGCATTTTTGCGTTCCGTATCAATGACGTCCGTGATGTCGCCCAGATCCAGCTCCTGAAGCTGGTCGACCATCGCGACGATGTTCTGCATATCCTCCGCAATTTTGTCAAAGCCCTCGCCCTTCGGGTCGAGCCGCGCAAGATTGGCGATATATTCGACGTTTTCTCTGGTGATAGCCATTATTGTTCATCCTCCTGTATCAAATCCCGGAATTCCTGTTCGGTCAGAACCGGAATGCCGAGGTCATTTGCTTTTTTGAGCTTGCTGCCCGCGTTTTCGCCCGCGACAACATAGGTGGTCTTCTTGGAGACCGAGCCGGATGCTCGTCCGCCAAGGCGTTCGATGATCTCAGTCGCCTGTTTGCGCGTGAACAGCGTCAGCGTACCGGTCAGGACAATCGTCTTCCCGGCGAGCAGGTCGCTCTTGACCGTCTGTTCGCCTGTGAAATTGACGCCCAGCTCGCGCAGCCGCGCAATCAGGTGCTTCGACTGCTCCTGTTCGCGCCATGCCGCGATGGCCTGTGCGGTTGCGCCGCCAATGTCGCGCACTTCGGTGAGCTGTTCCTCATCCGCTTCAAGAATCGCATCCAGTGAGCCGAATGTGCCGGACAGCACCTTTGCCGCTTTCTGTCCGACATGGCGGATGCCGAATGCAAACAGCAGGCGCGACAGGTCATTCTGTTTGGATTTTTCAATTGCCGCGATCAGGTTTTCCGCCGACTTGCGGCCCATGCGCTCGAGCGGCTCAACTTCTTCCGCCTTCAGCGTGTATAAATCTGCGGCGGAGTGAATCAACTCCGCATCAATCAGCGATTGCAGCACCGCCTGTCCGCAGCCGTCGATGTCCATCGCGTCGCGCGAGACAAAGTGCATCAGGTTGCGCAGCAGCTGTGCCGGACATTCCGCACCCGTGCAGCGGATGGCAGCTTCGTCCTCATCCTCAAACACCGGCGCGCCGCACACCGGGCATACTTTTGGCATTTCATACGGAACGCTGTCTGCCGGGCGTTTTTCCGGCACATAGCCGAGAATTTCCGGAATAATTTCGCCCGCCTTGCGCACGCGCACAGTATCACCGATGCGCACATCCTTTTCGCGGATAAAATCGCGGTTGTGCAGCGTCGCGCGGCTGACCGTCGTTCCCGCCAGCCGAACCGGGTCAAGCACTGCATTCGGCGTCAGCACGCCGGTGCGTCCGACTGTTATGACGATATCGCGCAGCAAAGTCTCCTTGATTTCCGGCGGATATTTATACGCGGATGCCCAGCGCGGATATTTCGCTGTCGAGCCGAGCGCCTGCCGTCTGGCAAAGCTGTTGACCTTGACAACTGCGCCGTCGATATCGAAATCGAGTTCGCCGCGGCTGTCGCCCATGCGCTGAATCTCCTGCTCAATCTCACCCGGATCGGTATACACCGGATAACGCGGTGAAACCGGGAAGCCAAGCTGTTTCAGATAATCCAGCGCCTGTACATGCGATGTGAGCGGCAGTTCGCTGCTGTTCTGGATATTAAAGCAGAAAATCGAGAGCCTGCGCGCGCGTGTCACCGCGCTGTCCAGCTGCCGCAGGGAGCCTGCCGCCGCATTGCGCGGATTGGCGAGCAGCGGCTGTCCGTCCAGCTCGCGTTGCGCGTTGATTGCGTCGAACACCGACCGGCGCATATACACCTCGCCGCGCACCACCAGCTCGGGCGGCGCGTCCTTGAGCACCTTCGGGATTTCCTCAATGGTGCGCAGGTTGTCAGTGACATCCTCACCCGTCACGCCGTCGCCGCGCGTCGCGCCGCGCACAAAAATGCCGTTCTGATATTCCAGAGACACGGATAAACCGTCGATTTTATATTCAACCACGTATTCATCCGCCTGTGCGCGCGTGTAAAACTCCGCAAGCTCATCGAACGAGAACACATCCTGCAAGCTCTCCAGCGGCCAGGGATGCGTGACAGACGAAAATTTATCCGACACGCTTCCGCCGACATGATGCGTTGGGGAATCCGGGTCATCGTACTCCGGATACGCCTGTTCCAGCGTTTCGAGGGAACGCAGCATGCGGTCGTACTCGAAGTCCGAAATTTCGGGCGCGTCCTCATCGTAATATTTTTTGTTGTGATAGCGCAGGGCTTCGCGCAAAGCCGCGACCTGCTGTGCGATTTCCATGCTGTTCATCCTTCTTTCCAAACGTACATTTTATTATATCAAAAATATTCCTGTTGGAAAAGGGAAAAATACGTGTTTTTCCGCCTGTTTTACGAATTTGCGGCGATAAGCGGCACATCTCCGACAACAATCGTCTCTTCCAGCGGATATTCCGCCGAAACGGTGACGGTTTGCGCCCTTCCGAGCGTGCGGATGGAAAAATCCGCCGTCACGCGGATGGTCAGCGTGTGAATCGTCTGGTTGATGCCGGCATCGGAAAAATCCGACTTCACCTTTGCGGTCACGCAGCCGAGCGCCGTCACGCCGAACGGCAGCTCCGGCCCCAGTCCTGCCAGATACTGAGGATCGACCAGTGTGCCGAGCGATACGGCAGTGTGCGCGTTTTCCAGCGCGCCAATGTTGTCATACACCTCCTGTACGACAGAAGTGCGCAGGCGGTTGATCGCCGCCGTGTCCGTCGTAAGTGAGGTGACCGCACCGGTCTCATCCGTCTGCATGCGGCCGATTTCCTCCATCTCCTCAGTGCAAGCCGCAACCGACTGCTCCATGATTGACGTCGCCTGATACTGTACATAATTGACCGCATAGTCCGTCAGCCGCGGACGCAGCATATGCAGCCCGAGCGGACATGCAAACAGCACTGCCAGCACAAGCCACCAATATGTGTGCCCGCGTCCCGCGCGCCTTCTGGTGCGGCGGCGCGCCAGCGCCGTTCGTATGTGCAGATTCATACCCTCGTTCCCCTTTCGGCTGACAGCAGGGTATGCGGGCACGCCACAGGCGGTTCCTCTTTTTTCCACGCAAAAGGAGCACCCGCCAAAAGCGGATGCTCCTCGTGATTTTTTTAAAATTACTCTTCGTCCTGATTCAGCAGAGCACGGATAGACAGGGAAACCTTCTTCTTCTCGGTATCGATGTCGATGATCTTAGCCTCTACCTCTTCGTCCTTCGTCAGAACCTCTTCCGGCTTCTCGATGCGGCGGTTTGCGATCTGAGAAATGTGGATCAGGCCGTCAACGCCCGGGATGATCTGAGCGAATGCACCGAACGGCATGAACTTCAGGATGCGTACGGTAGCGGTGTCGCCAACCTCATAGTTGGTGGTGAAGACGTTCCACGGATTGTCCTCCGGACGCTTGTAGCCGAGGGAAATCTTCTTGTTCTCGCGGTCCAGGCCGATGACGTAAACATTGACGGTATCGCCAACATTGACAACCTCGGACGGGTGCTTGATGCGGCCCCAGGACAGCTCGGAGATGTGGATCATGCCGTCAACGCCGCCGATGTCAACAAATGCACCGTAGGAAGTGAGGGACTTAACGGTACCGGTGTACTCGTTGCCGACCTCGATGGTCTCCCAAACCTTCTCAGCAGCAGCGCGGCGCTCTTCCTGCAGAACCGCACGGATGGAGCCGACAACGCGCTTTCTCTGGCGGTTGATCTCAGTGATGCGGAAGCGTGCAACCTGGCCTACCAGCTGGCTCAGCGGCTGACCCTTCGGGATACCGGTCTGGGAAGCCGGGATAAAGACGCGAACGCCGAATGCGCTTGCAACAACGCCGCCCTTGTTCTCTTCGCTGACCTTACCCTCGATGACGGTCTTTTCTTCCTTGGCAGCCTCGATGGACTCCCAGCCCTTCATCTGGTCAACGCGCTTCTTGGACAGTACGATGGTACCCTCTGCGTCGTTTACGCGGACAACAACTGCCTCGATCTCGTCGCCGACATGGATGCTCTCCTCCAGGTTGAAGGACGGATCGTCGGACAGCTCATGCATCGGGATATAAGCTGCATGCTTGACGCCCAGGTCGACATGCACTTCATTCTGAGAAATCTTCAGAACGGTACCCGTTACCTTATCTCCTGTATTTAAAGTCTTGAAGGATTCCTCCAGCATAGCAGCGAAGTCTTCGCTGCCGGTTTCAAT
>CALYTA010000147.1 GCA_945486175.1 uncultured Clostridia bacterium
TCAACAGTTCGATGGTCTCTCTGCGTTCATTATATCAGACCAAGGCGATAAAATCCACTTAGGATGCGCTGAATATACAAACTGCCGGGGCTGTTATGCCCCGGCAGCTGTCACTTTTTTACAATTTATTTCACCATATCGGCTGCAAACAGTGCCGCGCCGAGCGCGCCGCACAGCTGTGCCTTATCGCTGATGACCAGTTCTGTACCCAGTCGTTCCTCCAGCGTTTTGACCAGTCCTTTGTTTTTGGATACGCCGCCGGTCATCATATATTTTTCCGCACCGCCGACGCGTTTCGCCAGTGATGCGGTCTTTGCCGCAACCGCCTTGTTCAGCCCATGGACAATGTCATCCGTCGCCTTGTTCTGCGCAATCAGCGAGACAACCTCTGATTCTGCAAATACGGTGCACATGCTGGAAATCGTGATATCCTCGCCATATTCCAGCCCGGTGACGCTCATTTCATCCAGACTCATCTCCATCGTGCGCGCCATCATTTCCAGAAAACGCCCGGTGCCTGCCGCACACTTGTCATTCATGACGAAGTTTGCAACCGTTCCGTCCTCATTCAGACGGATGACCTTGCTGTCCTGTCCGCCGATATCGACAACCGTGCGTACCTCGGGGTCGAGATAATGCGCGCCGCGCGCATGGCAGGTGATTTCGGTAATGCTTTTATCACCCTGTTCAATCGCCGTGCGCCCATAGCCGGTCGTCACAAGCGCATCGATGTCCTCCCGCTCCAGTCCGGCGCGCTTCAGTGCTTCTTCCAGCGCGCGCTCCGCGCCGATGGCAGCGCCTGCACCGGTCGGCAGGATGATATCTGTGACAATCTCTCTGTCTTTATTTAAAATGACAACATCTGTGCTCGTCGAGCCGCTGTCAATGCCCGCAAAATATCCTTTTCCCATGCTGATCTCCTTTCCTTCGAACTGCGCCGGGTCGATGCTCTCCGCAAACGCCTCCAGCCGCGTCAGCAGCTGCCCGCTGTTCTGCACCGTGTAATCCGACTCAATTTTCAGCAGCGGTACAGCGGCATGCTGCTTGAGCTCCGCATATTCAAAGCTGTAAAAATCACAGAATTTGACTGTATGATAGATGATGCCGCGCAGGTTCGGGTCGTTGTACAGCTGCTTGCGCCCGGTGTTGTCCAGCATGCGCATGCACGGCAGCTGGTGCAGCAGCTCGCCCGCATACCATTCCATCAGCCCGTCAAAATCCAGTCCCTCCGGCGGCTGTACCTCTCCGACCGAACGGTTGTGCACGCAGCTGTTGTTTTGCACGGGCAGCGGCATGGTCTCCTGCACCATGTCGAACAGCTCGCGCCCCATGCGCGCGCCGAGTACCGTCAGATACGGCGTGTTCAGCTTGTCCGGGGGCACAAATGCGGCGCGGAATTTCTGTTCGTCGAACGCTGTACCCTTGTATGCGCCATAGGCGCGCGCCAGCCCTTTGAGCTGTATGGCCGTGCGCTCACGGCTGCATGTGCCGTCGCTGTGCAGGATATCGACCAGATACAGGAAATCCAGCTTACCGCTGTCCTCGAGAATATCATACACGCTGCGGATGGTATCGCAGCAGTTGACGAGCACCAGCTCTTTGACCTCGCCCGCCATGACCGCCTCAATCAGCGCTTTGCCAAAGCCGCACAGATTCGGATGCGCGATCTGATCCGCCAGTTCAAAGCCCTGCGGCATTTGATTGAGGTTTTCGCACTGTGCGCCGAACGCCGCGAGCAGCTCAACCGGCGTATATTTGCAGACATAATAGGTTTTATTCATGCTCAGCTCCTCCCAGCATTTCGAGGAATGCGCCGAGGCGCGTCGCAGTCTGTCCCTCACCGCCATGGCTGCGGTCACAGCCATCGCCGTCCAGAATCAGCAGTGGGATGCCGTTTTCCTCAAATTTCTTCTTCGCCAGCTGTGCACCGCCGAGCGTATGCTTGCAGCCCCAATGGCAGAACCAGACCGCGCCGTCCGCGCCCGCCTGTCTGGCACATTTGATGCCGTGATTGATGCGGCGCGAAACACAGCCGTTGAGCGTGTTGTAGACCATGCGGGACGCCATGGCTTCATATGGTTTGTTCGGATCGAAGTCTTTGGGGCATGTCTGGGAAAGCTCACAGCCGACAATCTGTGCATCGGGATTGAACCGCAGCGCGTCACGTACCACCTCCGACCAGTACGGGATGGTGTGCATCCAGTAAATGCGCTTTCCCGTCGCCGGAGGTGCTTTTTTCACATCGCGCAGCAGCAGCCGGGTGTATTTCTCCTGTTCGGGCGTGCCGAGCAGAATGTTGTTCGCCATGCCTGCATATAACGGGGATACCAGATCCTCCGGGATATATTTGTCCGCGCGCAGCGTCTGGAAGGTCTCATACTGCCGCAGGGTACGGCGGCTGGTTTCCAGCCGATGAACCAGACTGTCTTCTTCGATCTTTTTTCCGGTCTGCTGTTCCAGAAATGCCGCCAGCTCGCGCAGCTGGCCGGCAACATACGCAACATTTTCGCTGTTCTGCTGCATCGGCACATCGATGGCGAATGATGGAACCTCAAACAGCTCCGCCAGCCTGCGGAACGTCACAAGATTCGCGTCACAGGTCAGATTGGTATAGACGATGCACTTCGGGCGGGGCAGCAATCCCTTTTCCGCGGCGCCAAGAAAGGTCTTGTGGTAGCTGCACAATGTTTCAGACAGACCGCTGTTTTCCGCCTGCTGAAGCATCGCGCGCTCCGCCTTCGATGCTGCCAGAAAGCAGGAAAAACTCTCGACATTATACGGATTTAAACCGGCCTCCTGCATCAGCTCGCACGGTGTAAACACGCTGACAATGACTGACTGCTCCGGCTTTTGCAGCGGCTTCAGCATCGCGTCCATCATCATTTTCGCCATGTACCGGTCTGCCGGAACAAGGCGTTTGTCCGGCTTCCATTTATTTTTCAGATTCTGTGCTTCCCAGCCCGTTTTGAGCAGCCACTGCGCGCGTGCCGGGCTGGTATCGCTCCAGTTTTCCACGAATTTTCCAAAGGTTTCTACTACTTGCATGCGTTGTCTCCCCTCAGAGGTGTCTGTGCGGCGCATACTGCCGCAAAAAGCGTGCAGGGAAAGCTCAGAGCCTTCCGCTGCACGCAGTATTGTCTCATCAGATACGCTGGCTCAGCCGGTCGCTCCACTGTGCGCGGAACGCAGCAAAGCGGCCCTCATCGAGTGCCTTGCGGATTTCTGCCATCAGATTGTTATAGAACCACAGATTGTGCATGACCGTCAGGCGCTGGCCGAGCATTTCGCCCGACTTGAGCAGATGGCGGACATATGCCCTGCTGTAATTGCGGCAGACCGGGCAGTTGCAGCGCTCGTCAATCGGCTTGTCATCCAGCTGGTATTTTGCATTGTTCAGATTGCGGATGCCGTCCCAGGTAAACAGATGGCCATGGCGCGCATTGCGCGTCGGCATGACGCAATCGAAGAAATCCACACCGCGCCAGACCGCTTCGATGATATTGGACGGCGTGCCGACGCCCATCAGATAGCGCGGCTTGTCCTGCGGCGCGTGCGGCAGCACGATGTCCAGAATGTGGTACATGGTCTCGGTGGACTCACCTACGGCAAGGCCGCCGATGGCATAGCCCGGCAGGTCGAGCTGCGCGATATCCTTCATGTGCTGGATGCGCAGGTCATCATATGTGCCGCCCTGATTGATGCCGAACAGCATCTGCTGCGGATTGACCGTGCCCGGCAGGCTGTTCAGACGGTCCAGCTCCGCCTTGCAGCGGTACAGCCAGCGCGTCGTGCGCTCACAGGACTGCTTGACATATTCATATGGCGACGGATTTTCACAGCACTCATCGAATGCCATCGCGATGTCAGAGCCGAGATTGGACTGAATCTGCATGCTCTCCTCCGGGCCCATGAAAATCTTCCGGCCATCGACATGCGAGGAGAAATAGACGCCTTCTTCTTTGATGCGGCGCAGGGACGACAGTGAGAACACCTGAAATCCGCCGCTGTCGGTCAGAATCGGGCCATCCCAGTTCATAAACTTGTGCAGGCCGCCCATGGCGCGCACAATCTGGTCGCCCGGACGCACATGCAGGTGATAGGTGTTGGAAAGCTCAATCTGGCAGCCCAATTCCTTCAGATCCTGTGCGGAAACGGCGCCC
>CALYTA010000148.1 GCA_945486175.1 uncultured Clostridia bacterium
GGTATTTTTACGTTGAGATTTGCGGCGCCGTAAGGTAAAATGACGGCAAACGGAGCCAGCGGTGTTCGGGAATACGGCAACGGAGTCCATTTCCTCTTCTGTCATGATGCCGGTTTCGATCATCGCTTTTTTCAGAATATCTGTGCCCATGATGGCATTTTCACACGCCATGACAATCAGCTTGGCATCGCCTGCTGCACGGGCAGCCTTGCGGGCTTTCAGACCGTTGGTAATCAGTGGCGCAACCTTCGGCAGATTGGTTGCCATGACGGAAGTGGTGAGAACCTCGGCGTTGACGATTTCCTCAATGACCTTTTCCGGTTCGCTGATTGTCGAATAGGCTACGATGTTATCGATGATCTTTTCCTCATAATCGTGATCGATCAGAAACAGGCTGTATTCATGATCTTTGTTTACCAGATCAACCAGCGGCTGTACAACATCTGCGAATACAATGCGATATCCGCTGTCGTGCAGCAGGTCTGCGATAAAGCCTCTTCCGATTTTTCCTGCGCCGAAATGTACTGCTGTTTTCATAAAAATACCTGCCTTTCAAGCTGCAAAAAATTTGTCTGATTTGTAGGTTTCGTGAGGAAAGAGGTAAAATTCGGGAGTCTTTCCTCACGAAAGGAGCGTCGAATAGGAGTTACGATCTCCGGAGCGGAAACGCTGTGCCACATTTCCACTCCGCAAAGCGTAAGCCTTGTCCAGGGGAGAAGCAACTGGGCTGTCTCCCCTGTGACAGGTGAACATAAAGAGGGTGAGAATCTGTTTGCGATGCTTACAGCTTCAACTGGAGGACCTTCAAAACCTCCTGCTTGGTGGTTGCCTTGCGCAGTGCGTCGATGTTGGCTTCCTCACACAGCGTCTGCGCGATCTGCCCGAGGATTTCCACATGCTCTTCACCGCGTCCTGCGACACCGATGAGCAGATAGGCCGTTTCTCCGTCGAAGTCCACGCCGTTTGGAACCTGGATGAAGCAGATACCGGAGTGGCGGATGGTTTTCTTGGAGCTGGACAGGCCGTGCGGCAGCGCAACACCATTGCCCATGTAGACGGAAACGTCTGCGTCGCGTGCAATCATATCTTTCTTATACTGTGCGTCGGTATAGCCGCCGCGGATGAAGATATCTGCGCACGCTTCAATTGCCTGCTTTTTGTCGGCAAATGATGCGTTCAGAACGATGTTGTCTGCACAGAAGATGGGTTTTTCTGCCTTGACGGTTTTTGCGGTTGCTGTCGCTTTTTCTTCGATGGCATCGACCTGTGTGGAGTCGTCCATCATGCCCTGGATCTGGGTGACAATGCGGTCATATTCCGCCTGATCCATGAAATTGCTCAGCGTCAAAATCGGCTTTTTGCCTTCGGTTGTCATCTTGGCGCGCTCGAGCAGATTGCTGTTGGTGACGATGATGTCCGCATCATTCGGGATATCGGAAACCGCGACATGCTTGATGTCCGGATTCAGGCCAACTTCGTTCAGCTTTTTCTTCAGGATCGAAACACCCATTGCAGAGGAGCCCATGCCTGCGTCACAGGCAAAGATGACCTTGTTCAGCGCCTTCAGTGCGCCCGCAGAAGCAGCAGAGCCGTCTTCTGCCTCGCTTTCTTCCGGCTGGCCGAACATTTTCAGAACCAGCGCAGCACCTGCAAAGGAGATAATCAGAGAGCCTGCATAGGCGATGATATTGACAACCATGCAGTCCTTCGGAGTCATCATCAGATAGGAAATGACAGAGCCGGGGGATACCGGGCCTACCGTGCCGCCGCCAAAGGTGGTAAGAACAAACAGGGAGAACATGTTGCCCAGAATCGGGCCTACGATGGTGAGCGGCATGGTCAGGCAGTACGGGAAGCAAACCTCTGCGATACCGCCGAAGAACATGATGATAACAGCGCCCGGTGCAGATTTTTTCGCCATTTTGTTGCCAAATATAGCGAATGCAGCTGCCAGGCCGACCCATGCTGCGCCGCTGGCTTCTACCAGGAGCAGAACAGACTTTCCGGTTTCGGCTGCCTGCTGCAGGCCGAGCGGAGTCATAATGCCATGGTTGATGGCGTTGTTCAGGAACAGGATTTCTGCCGGCTGTACAAACAGCTCGGACAGCGGAAGCATGTTGTGGTCGGTCAGATACTGTACGCCTGCGGTCAGGACGTCCTGAATGACTGTCATAATCGGTGCAACACCAACATAACCGATGATGCAGATGATAAAACCGATAATGCCGAGGGAGAAGTTATCGACAAGCATTTCCAGACCCGGCTTTACCTTGCCTTCGATCGCCTTATCGAACTTCTTGAGAATCCATGCGGAGAGCGGGCCGAGAATCATGCCGCCTACCAGCATGGTGACATCTGCGCCAACGACTGCACCCATCGTGGCAAAGGCGCCGATGACGCCGCCGCGCCGTCCGTAGATGTTGGAGCCGGCTGTGTAGCCGATCAGTACCGGCAGCAGATAGGTCAGGATCGGGGATACCAGCTCGTTCAGGTACGCGTTCGGACACCAGCCTGTGTCAATGAACAGCGCGGTCAGAAGTCCCCATCCAATAAATACGCCGATATTCGGCATAACCATTGCACTCAGAAAGGAACCGAATTTCTGAATTTGTGCCTGCGCTTTCTTAGCACTCATAGTTGTTCCTCGCTTTCTTTTTCATATATCCTCTGATACTCTTAATACTCTATTATATATGGTTCGGTTTGTTTTTTACAGAAACAATTTTGCTTCCGTGGAACATGCACCGGAAACCGGTTCGCAGAGCAGGTCTGTTTCTCTTATTCCAGATTGGCGTGGCGCGGAGCCATGCTCTCTTCCGTTTCCCCCAGCGCTGTCATCAGTTCGACGACAATGCTGTCATAGATCAGCCAGCTGAGCTGTTCAAACAGGCTTCCGCCCGGCTGTACTGTTACAACTTCATTTTCTACGCCGTCGCTCTTCCAGGTGACACCGGGAACAGTTATAACTGCATCCGCCAGCTGGCCAATGATTGCGTCCGGGCACAGCGTGATGGTTGCAATGCGGGCACCCTGCGCCTTTGCCTTTTTCGCGTTGGTCACAAGGCTTGCCGTTGTGCCGGAGCCGGAGCCGATCACCAGCAGGTCTCCCTCCTGAATGGAAGGGGTCGTGGTTTCACCAACGACATAGACACGAAAGCCGAGATGCATCAGCCGGTTGGCAAAGCCTCTTGCGCAGAAGCCGGAGCGTCCGGCACCGCCAACAAAGATGCGTTTTGCTTCTTTACACAGTGTGACAACCTGCTGAATCTCTTCCTCACGGATCATTTTGCCGTAGGTATCCAGTTCATTCGTAATTGTCTGAAGTGTTTTCGCTTCCATATTCTCTCCTCCTTTTGTTCCGATGGTTATGCATGAATGGCTTCGTACAGAGCCTTTGCCGCTGTTGCCGGGTCATCTGCGTGATTGATGCCGCCGCCTACGATGACAACCTCCGGCGCGAGCTTCTTGTATTCCTCAATCGTGTTGAGATTGATGCCGCCTGCTACGGAAACCTCCGAATGCTTGGCGCACTGCTTCATCTCAGCCAGCTTTTCCAGCGGTGTGATGCCTGCTGCCTGCTGGTCCACGCCGACATGGACACCGATAAAGTTCACGCCGACAGCTTCGATCTCTGCTACGCGCTTCGGGACATCTTCCACGCAGATCATGTCGACCATGACTTTTTTGCCGCATTTTTCTGCCGCCTTCAGGCATCCCTGAATGGTCAGTGTGTCGGTTACGCCGAGCACAGTGCAGTAATCCGCACCTGCGAGAAAAGTCTCTTCCGCCTCGTATTCGCCGGCGTCCATGATCTTGGTGTCTGCCAGAACCTCCAGTTCCGGGTACTTCGCCTTGATCTGGCGAACAGGCTCCATGCCTCTGTCGATGATAAACGGGGAACCGACCTCAACGATGTCCACGTAATCATGTACCTTTTCCAACAGGGTCATTGCGTCTTCCAGTGTGATGTCGTCCAGTGCAAGCTGCAGTTTCATAATCGTTACCTCCTGAGCAGTTTTAATTTGGTTGGTTGCGTTTGTTTTTGTTGGCTTTATTATACGGCTGGGTATGGAAAATTGCAACTAATATTTTGGCGATTTCCACGCTTTCCGTGTTTTATACA
>CALYTA010000149.1 GCA_945486175.1 uncultured Clostridia bacterium
CCGCCCTTCGACTGTTACCGATGTGAATTATCCTCATACCATCATGCACAAAATTTCAGTCAGCTCCGCCTGTTTTAAAAATTTATAGAAATTTGCACGCGCACGCATCTGTGTTTATCCTGTGTGCCTGCTCCGCAGGCAGAAAAAACCGCCCGGCGCACAGTGCGCCGGGCGGTACGTATGGATAACGGGTTGCTGCTGCAGGCTCAGTGCGTCAGCAGGAACATGGCGGCAAACAGCACACCAATGACCCAGGTTCCCGCATTGATCTTGCGGAGCCTGCCGGTAAAGGCATGGATGACGATATACGCCAGCACGCCGAACGCAATGCCATAGCTGATGTTGTAGGTGAACGGCATCATGGCGATGGCAAGGAATGCCGGGACGGCAACTGCCGGGTCGGTCCATTCAATTTCCTTTACGCCGTTCATCATCAGAATACCGACGTAAACCAGTGCCGCCGCAGTCGCCGCAGACGGAATCAGCGAGGCCAGCGGGGTCAGGAACATGGAGATAAAGAACAGTCCCGCCGTGACGATCGCTGCCAGACCGGTGCGTCCGCCCTCCGCAACGCCCGCAGACGATTCGACGAACGTCGTCACCGTAGAGGTACCGCAGATCGAACCGCAGGTGGTCGCAATGGCGTCGGACAGCATGGCCTTTTCCATATTCGGCACATCGCCTTTTTCATCCAGCAGGTCGCCGCGCGCACAGGCACCGTACAGCGTGCCCAGCGTGTCAAACATATCGACCATGCAGAACGCAAGCGAAGTCGAGATAAACGTAATGACGAGGTCTGCCGTCGAATGCGTCGACAGATACACGCTGAAATCAAAGCCCTCTGTGAACACCTTGCCAAACGACAGCGCAGTGAAATCGCCGAATGCCGCAAACGGCTCAAAGCTGAAATTCGCGCCGAAGCCGTCATAAAAGCCCGGAACGAGGAATCCGAATACATAATACAGCACCGTGCCGCCCAGGATGCCCCAGAAAATTGCACCCTTGACGCCGCGCTTGGTCAGAATCGCGATGAGGAAAATACCGATGATCGTGACAACCATTGGCATGATGTCGCCCCATGTCCGTCCTGCGAGCAGGTTGAACGATGCCAGGGATACGCCGGTGCTCTCATCCGGCTTGATGATGCCCGCATCCTGGAAGCCGAGGAACGCGATAAACAGGCCGATGCCTGCCGGAATCGCGATGCGGATTGTCTTCGGAATCGCCTCAAAAATCATCCTGCGCAGGCCGGTGACGGTCAACAGCATAAAAATGACGCCGTCAAGCAGGACAAATACCAGCGCATTGGCATAGGTAAAGCCCATGCCGAAACAGACTGTGTAGACAAAGAATGCATTGAGTCCCATGCCCGGTGCCTGTGCCAGCGGCAGATTGGCCAGCAGGCCGATGAGCATCGTACCGATGACGGCGGAAAGTGCTGTCGCAATATACACGGCATTGTAATAGCCGTCACCGAGGTCACTGAAAATGCCCGGATTGACCATGAGGATGTATGCCATCGTCATAAAGGTCGTGATACCCGCCATGACCTCCGTTTTCACATTCGAGCCGCGCTCGCTGAGGTGGAAGAAGTTTTCCATTCCATTCACTCCTTTTCCTGTTTTTCCTTTTTTCCTGCAAACTGCGGCAGCCGCGCGGACACAGCCGTGCTAACATCCCGTTCATTTGCTTACCTATACCGTACCACACCGAACCTCTTCCGTCAATGGAACCTTTTGGATACATTGCGCAGGTATTCTGGCCTGTATTTCCGCATGCCGGTGTGTTATACTGAGAAAAAACGGAAACGGAGTCGCTATGTATTATACTTATATGCTGCGCTGTGCGGACGGCTCGCTGTACACCGGCATCACGACCGATCCTGCGCGCCGGTTCGCCCAGCATACCGGAAAGCGCCCGGGCGGCGCAAAATATACTGCCTCCCGCCGTCCGATGCGTGTGGAAGCAGTCTGGCGCGCCCCGGACCACACTGCCGCGGCGCAGCTCGAATACCATATCAAAACACTGACAAAGGCGCAAAAGGAACAGCTCATCCGCGGACATACACCGGACAGTCTGTCCCTCGCGTCATTTTCCAGAATTCAAACCCAACCGGATGGAAGGAGAATCCCCATGTTGTTTGTCTGTTACCCCAAATGCAGCACGTGCAAAAAGGCGCGTGCTTTCCTCGACGCACATGACATTCCCGCAGAAGTGCGTGACATCAAAGAAGAAAATCCCACCGAGCAGGAACTGCGCGACTGGCATGCCAGAAGCGGCCTGCCGCTGAAGCGCCTGTTCAACACGAGCGGGCAGCTGTACCGTTCACTGGAGCTGTCCAAAAAACTGCCCGGTATGAGTGAAGATGAGCAGTTCGCACTGCTTGCGAGTGATGGCATGCTGGTGCGCCGTCCCATCCTTGTCGCAGAGGGGTTTGCCCTCTTCGGCTTCAGGCAAAAGGAGTGGGAAGAAAAGCTGTAACCACAAAAAGCGCGCCGCCCGTACTAAACAGGCGGCGCTTCTGCATTTTTATTACAGATATGGGCCATCAGTTCGCAGAACTGTGCATCCGTCAGGTGCTGCGTGCGGTGCAGGGCCTGAATCAGCCCGAGCAGCATGCAGTGGTGCAGCTCCTGTTCCTGCTGCGGGGTGAGTGTCATGTTTGTCCCTCCGTTTCTGAAGGAATTTTATGCACTTCTCCCACACAAAAGAACTTCTGTCAGCCGGAATACAGCGTATCCCAGGTGACCGAATCGGTTGTAAGGAACATGGCGCTTGTATTCGTCTGCCGGATGGCATCCGCTTTGCTGTCAACTGTCCACACGCCGAAATCCAGCCCTGCGCGCAGGCAGGCTGCCCGCTGTGCAGCAGTCAGCTTGTTATACCGCACGCTGAGCAGCACGCTGTTTTTCCCGTTTTTCAGATTCTTTGCCGCCTGGATGCTGTCTGTATCCACTGTGGCAGCCAGCAGCATGAGCTCTGCGGTCGGGCATACAGAGCGCAGCTTCGCCAGGTTTTCCGAATAAAAGCTGATCCATGTCACATTGCCATACATATCATATTCTTTGACAATATCCACCAGCTTCCCGACCTGCTGCTGTGTCATTTGCTGCTTCAGCTCAATATACGGGTGCAGGCCGTTCTGTGCACACAGGGCAATGAAGTCCCGGAATGTCGGAATCTTTGTCCCGGCATATCTTTCTGCCTTCCAGGAACCAAAATCATAGGTTTGCAGCTGTGCCAGCGTGCAGCCAGACAGATAGACAGCCTCATCGCTGCCTGTCACTTCTTCAACATTGCTGGTGCGGTTGATCGTGGCATCGTGCAGCAGGACCGGCTCACCATCCGCACTGAACCGGATATCGGCTTCCACATATGTATATCCCTTCTGCGCAGATACCTGATAGGCAGGAAGGGTATTTTCCGGTGCGGTATAGCTGTAACCGCGGTGGTTGACCATGCTGATCTTCTCCGCGTCCGTACAGCTGCGGGCACAGATGTCCAGATAGCCGCACAGGATTACGGCACACTGTGCGCGGGTCATCCCATGATTTGCCCCGAAGCTGCCACCCGGCAGGCCATCGACCAGCCCGGCGCGATAGAGGGTATACACGGCATCCAGCGCATAATCCGCACACTGCGCGTTATCGGAAAAGCCCGTACATGGCCGCGTGCGCGGCAGAATGACCCCGGCTGCATTGGAATAGGCAACCAGAATGACTGCTGCCTGCTGGCGGCTGACCGGTGCATTCGGAGAAAAGGTATTGTCCGAGGTGCCGCTCACAATGCCGTTCTGTACCGCCCAGGCAACTGCCGGTGCATACCATGCGTCAGACGGCACATCCTTAAACTTGTCTGTCTTATATTTCGACGGCGTATAGCCGCTGTATTTTGCCATGACGGTGACAAACATCGCGCGTGTCATCGTGCCATCCGGCTGGAATTCCGTGTCTGAAACGCCGGAAAACAGCCCTTTTTCCACTGCGCGATTGATGCTCTCTTCAGCCCAGTGCCCTTCGATATCGGTAAATCCCGCAGCAAACGACTGCGTCGGAAGCCCGCCAAGCAGCAGTGCCGCGGCGAGCGCAAAAGATAGTATTTTTTTCAATGTAATCGCCCCAG
>CALYTA010000150.1 GCA_945486175.1 uncultured Clostridia bacterium
GGCGCTCTACTTCTTCTCCGAGGACAAGGCGGCACAGCAGCGCGTGCTGCGCGAAGCACATGAAGCCGGTTACCGCGCCATCGAGCTCGGACCGAACGGCTGGATTCCGACGGATGACATTGAAGGCGTAACAGCTGAACTGAACAAAAATAACCTGTCTATTGTTGCAGGCACGATTTTTGACGATTGCCTCAGCGATGAGAACTATGAAAAGATTCTGAAGCAGGTCGATGGCATCTGCTCGCTGATTACCAAGCTGCCGCCGCTGCCGCGCGAAGAGGGCCAGCGTTGGCCGACTCCATATCTGACCGTCATGGACTTCTTCAGCTCGGATGAACGCGACTATGGAGCAGGCCATTCCGATCGTTCCCCGCGTCTGGACGAGGCTGGCTGGGATAAGCTGATTTCCCATTTCAAGGGTATCTGCGAAAAGGCAAACAGCTATGGCGTGCGTCCGGTACTGCATCCGCATTGCGGCGGCTATATTGAGTTTGGCGACGAAATCGACCGTCTGGCAGAGGAAATCCCGAATGAGATGGCAGGCTTTGTTCTGGATACGGGCCATTTGACCTATGCGGGCATGGATCCGGTCGAATGGCTCAGAAAGTACAAGGATCGTCTGGACTATGTCCACTTCAAGGACATCGACAAGAAGGTTTATGACGAGGTCATGGGCGAGCATATCCGCTTCTTTGAGGGCTGTGCAAAGGGCTCCATGTGCCCGATCGGCAAGGGCATGCTGGATTACCGTGCCATTGCAGATGTCCTCGATGAAATCGGCTACAACGGTTACATCACCATTGAGCAGGAATGCGACCCGCGCAATGTAGAAAACAGCCTTGCCAATGTAAAGGCAAGCGTAGAATACCTCAAGGGTATCGGATACGACATTTAAGATGATTTGAGTATATGTAAGGAGGATACAACCATGAAAGAAGTTAAAATCGGTCTCTGCGGCGCGAACTGGATGGGCAGCTTCCATTCCATCGGCATGACAAATGTACGTCAGGCATATCACGATGTTAAGCCGGTATTTGAAATTGTAGCAGACGTAAACGAAGCGGCTGCAAACCTGGCAGCTGAGCGCTTCGGCTACAAGAAGGTCACCACGGACTGGCATGATGTTGTCAATGATCCGGAAGTCGATCTGGTTATCATTGCTACCCCGAACTTTACCCATGCAGACATCGCAATCGCAGCGGCAGAAGCCGGAAAGCATATTCTGTGCGAGAAGCCGATGGCAAACACGCTGGAAGAAGGCCAGAAGATGGTGGACGCAGTTGAAAAGGCCGGCGTCAAGAGCCTGGTTGATTTCATCTACACCAAATGCCCGGCAAATATTCTGGCAAAGGAACTGATGGACTCCGGCAAGCTGGGTGATTTCGTTACCTTCCGCGGCGAGTTCGACTGTTCGTACTGCGCAGATCCGAATACTCCGGCAACCTGGAGACAGCTGGCTGCAACTGCCGGTACCGGCGCGCTGGGCGACCTGACGGCACATGTTGTCAGCCTGTCCGATATGATCGTCGGCAAGAAGATTGTCGAAGTGTTCGCTTCCTGGGATACCCCGTACAACAAGCGTCCGGATGCCCGTGACAACACCAAAACGCTGGATATTGATACCGACGACCAGATTTATGTCATCGTCAAGTATGAGGATGGCCGCATCGGCTCCATGTCCTCCAGCCGTATTTCCGTCGCCCGCCCGGTCAGCCTTGCCTATGAAATCCAGGGCAGCAAGGGCAGCGTCAAGTTTGAAATGACCCGCATCAACGAACTGCTGTATTACTCCAACGACTGTGATCCGAAGGAGCGCGGCTACAAGATCATCAAGGGCAACACCCGCAACGGCGATTATGCAAATTTCTGCGGCACCGACGAGCAGGGCATCGCTTACAACGAAATCATGTCCGTTCAGGCACATGATATCCTGACTGCAATCACGGAAGACCGCAAGGTTGAGATTGACATGGCATATGGCCACTATGTCGACAAGATCCTGGAGGCTATGGCTACCTCTGCAAAGGAAGGCAGATGGGTCAAGGTCTCTGAAATGGACGAACGCTGCTGATTTCTCTCATATTCTATACAACCTATAGATTTCCACCGAAAAAAGCAAGCCCACCTGCATTTAACAGGTGGGCTTGCTTACATAGATACGATATGATGATTCGCGGATTTCAGTCATTCGGAATCCTTTTTGCTGCGCGGCTTTCTGGTCCGCGTATTTTTTTCTTTTTCAGCGACAATGTAATTCTGGCGGAATTTCTTGGGCGGCATGCCGACATGCTTGGTAAACTGCATGTTGAAATAGCTCTGTGTATCATAGCCGACCATTCCGGCGATTTCCGTAATGGAATAATCGGTTGTAATCAGCAGTGTCTGCGCCTCTCCGATTCGCCTGCGCAGCAGATACTGAATAGGGGAATAGCCACTCATTTCCTTAAAGACATGCGACATATAATAGGGGCTGGTGTGCAGCGCTTCTGCAATGGTTTGCAGGGTAATCGGCTGGGTGTAATTCTGGTCGATGAACTGCTTGACGCGGTGCCCGAGAATATTCGGCTCATCGATCTCAGAAGAAGCTGTGCCTTCCTCTGCCGTTCCGGTATTTTCACGAACCACCGTAAGCACCTTGCGCAAAAGGGCATGCATCAGGCTGTTGCAGAAGGCCTCAGCATCCGGTTCTTCCTCCGAAAGATTGCGGAACATCAGCTCCAGCAGTTGGCGGATATCCTCAAAATTGTGCCCCGTCTGGAACAGATATCCCAGCTCATCCGGAATCAGTGCATTTTCACGCAGCCCGGGCATGCGCAGCCCGCCGACTGCAATGGTGATAAAACCGAGCAGGGAATCCGGCCCGGCCATTTCGTCGTGCACGACTCCTGAATTGTAAATCAACAGGTCACCGGCCTTGACGGTACATTTTTTATCGTGAATCAGATAATCGCTTGCACCGCTGTAAATCAGCACCAGTTCAACCAGATCATCGTGTGAATGCATGATGCGGGGATGGCGGCTGCTGATATCCGGGCGTACCTTACAGACATAGAGCAGCTGCGGATTGTTGTCATCCACAAAAATCGGATGAAATTCTCTTTTTACAAAACACTGTGCATTGAGCGGCTGATGCTGTGCCATGCAAAAACTCCCTTCCCACCAAATACCAACAATTTGTCTATACATTATACAACATTTGCCGGAAAAACTCAACTTTTCTGAAAAAACAAAGCAATTATCAACAAATGATGTCTTTCGTAATCTGCCAGGAAATGCATATCATTTTCAAAAAAGTGCTCCAAAGCAAAGCTTCCCGCACGTTTTGGATGATATTTACAGACGGGATAATATTTGGTGCCAATTTCACTTTATATCTGGTTTACTTCGCAACTTTATGCTATACTAAACTGGTGCAATTCTATTTGCCCCCGATTCATTCCCTTAGAGAAGGATGGCAGGAGCATCTGTCCGCACAATCAACGTGATTTTATCTTGCTGTTTCAGGGGACACATACCGGAACTCATTCCGGTTTCCGTTTCCGGGAGCCGCATCCATTGCAGGAGGTTTATTCTTATGCATCGAATTTTACATCTGTTGGAGCAGGACGCCCGCATTACGCCCGCCCGCATTGCAAAAATGCTCGGCATTACAGAACAGGAAGTCAATGCCAGCATCCATAAATATGAAAAAGAAAACGTTATCCTCGGCTACAAGGCCATCATCGACTGGGATAAGGTTGAACGCGACAGTGTCACCGCACTGATCGAGGTCCGCGTCAGCCCCCAGAAGGGCATGGGCTTTGATGAGCTGGCACGCCGCATCCATTGCCACAAGCAGGTTGTCAGTGTTTACCTGATGAGCGGCAGCTTTGACTTTACCGTCATCATCAACGGACGCTCGCTTCAGGAGGTCTCGCGTTTTGTATCCGAGAACCTTGCGCCGATGGAGAACATCATTTCCACTTCCACGCACTTTGTCCTGAAAAAATATAAGGACGCCGGTATTGATTTCAATCCAGTTGACGAAAGAGAGGATTTCCGCGATGATTGATTATTCCTCCCTGATTTCTGACAAGGCGAGCACCATCAAGACATACGGTATCCGGAAGTTTTTCGATAGCG
>CALYTA010000151.1 GCA_945486175.1 uncultured Clostridia bacterium
CAGACCTTCCAGATAGCTCTGGAGGAAGGAGGAGACGTATTCATCCAGTACATTCGGCAGGATGCGCGGCGCCATATCGACAATAGTCAGCGATTTGGACAGATGCAGGATGCCCTCTGCACACTTCAGGCCGATCAGGCCTGCGCCGATAATCAGCACATCCTTGTCCTTCTGATCGCCCAGCAGACCAGCCAGGCGATGTGCATCGTCCAGCGTCATGAACGGGGTCTGTGCTTCGACGGTGTCCAGTCCCTCCATCGGCGGGACAAACGGACGGGAGCCGGTGCAGATCGCCAGCTTGTCATAGGAAACCCTGTCGCCGTTTTCCAGAACGACAGCTTTTGCGTCCTTGTCAATGCCGGTGACCGTGCGGCCAAGCATGGTGGTTACATGGTTTGTTTCATAGAAATCGCGCGGACGGTAGTTCATCTTTTCCTCGGTGGTCTTGCCGAGCAGGAGATAGGAGATGAGCGGGCGGCCGTAGGTGAAATGCGGCTCGCTGGAAATCAGGACGATTTCGCCGTACTTGTCGACCGAACGGATGCCTTCAACCGTACCGATAGCGGCAGTTGCATTGCCGATGATAACATATTTCACTTTGCTCACCTCTCCTCAAATACAATCGCGTTGTTCGGACATCCGGCAACGCACTGCGGCGTGCCGTCCGCGTTCTTGGTGCACAGCTCACACTTCTGTACCGCGCCCGCCTCAGAGGTGCTGATGCAACCATAGGGGCAGGAGAGAACACAGGTGTAGCAGCCGACGCATTTGTCGGAGTCGATGGAAATCACGCCGTCCTGAATGGAGAGCGCGCCGGAAATACAGCCCTTGACACACAGCGGGTTGTCACAGTGGCGGCAGGAAACAGCGAAGTTGATGCTGTCGCCTTCCTCTACGCGGATGCGCGGGGCGATGGTCTTGCCCTTGAGCGCCTTTGCCATGTCGTCGATGCCGGAATTGGCAAACGCACAGTTGTATTCACAAAGATGGCATCCGAGACACCATTTCTCATTTACATATACTCGTTTCATCTGGTAAGTCTGCCTCCCTTATTCACCGGCGTGCTTGATGCCGAGGATTTCCAGTTCCTTTTCGTTGAGGCCGATGCCGCGGAGCATCAGGCGGTTGCCGCGCAGAGCCTCGATGGAGTTGATGCCCATGCCGCCCATCATCTCGCGGATCTCATGACCCCAGGCGGTGAGCAGGTTAATCAGGCGTTCGGAACCGATGTCCGGATTCAGGCGTTTTACCAGTTCGGGGCGCTGGGTTGCAATGCCCCAGTTGCACTTGCCGTTCTGGCAGGTGCGGCACAGATGGCAGCCGAGCGACAGCAGGGCAGCCGTTGCGATATAAACCGCATCCGCGCCGAGTGCAATCGCCTTGATGATATCTGCGGAGTTGCGGATGGAGCCGCCGACGACGATGGAGACATTGTCGCGGATGCCCTCGTCGCGCAGGCGCTGGTCGACCGATGCGAGCGCAAGCTCAATCGGGATACCGACGTTGTCGCGGATGCGGGTCGGGGCAGCGCCCGTGCCGCCGCGGTAGCCGTCGATGGCGATGATATCAGCGCCGGAGCGCGCAATGCCGGAGGCGATTGCCGCGACGTTGTGAACCGCAGAAATCTTGACGATGACCGGCTTCTTATATGCGGTTGCTTCCTTTAAAGAATACACCAGCTGGCGCAGATCCTCAATGGAATAAATATCGTGATGCGGTGCCGGGGAGATGGCGTCCGTGCCCTCCGGGATCATACGGGTGCGGGAGATGTCCGCTGCGACCTTGGTGCCCGGCAGATGTCCGCCGATGCCCGGCTTTGCACCCTGGCCGATTTTGATTTCGATTGCGGCGCCTGCGTCCAGATAATCCTTTTCAACGCCGAAACGGCCGGATGCAACCTGAACAATGGTGTTGTCGCCCCACTTGTAGAAGTCTTCATGCAGGCCGCCCTCACCGGTGTTGTAGTAGGTGCCCATCGCCTTGGACGCGCGAGCCAGCGATTCATGCGCATTGTAGCTGATGGAGCCGTAGGACATAGCCGAGAACATAACCGGAATATCCAGCTCCAGGCGCGGCGACAGGTTCGGAATGATCTTGCCGTTTTCGTCGCGCTCAATCGTGGTCGGCTTCTTGCCGAGGAAGGTGCGGATCTCCATCGGTTCACGCAGCGGGTCGATGGACGGGTTGGTGACCTGGGATGCGTTGATCAGAATCTTGTCCCAGTAGATCGGATAGTCCTTCGGGTTGCCCATGGAGGACAGCAGCGTGCCGCCGGAATTTGCCTGACGGTAAACCTCCTGAATGACCTCGCCTGTCCAGTTTGCGTTTTCACGGAACTGGTGGTTGGTCTTGGTGATCTTCAGCGCGCGGGTCGGACACAGGGAGACGCAGCGGTGGCAGTTGACACACTTGCTCTCATCGGAGACCATTTTCTGAAGATCGTTATCATAATGATGTACTTCGTTCGCGCACTGGCGTTCACAGACACGACAGGCGATGCAGCGGTCCGGATTGCGCAGAACTTCGAACTGGGGATATAAATACTCAATAGCCATGATGGATTATTCCTTTCCTTGCGCGTCTTCGTTTAAGGTTACAATAACCGGCTCGCCGCCGCGCGGCGCCCAGATCTTATCCAGCTCCGGCTGGATGACGCGGATTGCCGCTTCCTCGGAAGCAATGTAAACGTCCTCGCCCTTTTCACCGACAACCATGGAGCGGAGCTTCAGGCGGTCATTGAGCGCCATCACGCCGCCGGTGAAGCCGAGCATGATGGAGAACGGGCCGTTGATGAGCAGTCCTGCGAACGCGTCGCGCAGGTAGGTGTATTCTGCCTTCTGCTCCGGCGGCATCTTTTCGATGGTGGACCAAAACGGAGCGGCGACAACATGTGCAGCCTCTTCCAGCGTCAGGCCCTTTCTGCGGATCAGGTAGTCAAAGATATAGGTAATCGCCTCGGTATCGGTCAGCAGGTCACATTTGTAGCCGTGCATCTCGATGGAACGGCGGTTTGCATCATAAGAAGAAATTTCACCGTTGTGGACGATGGTGAAGTCCAGCATGGCAAACGGATGTGCGCCGCCCCACCAGCCGGGGGTGTTGGTCGGATAACGGCCGTGTGCTGTCCAGGAATATGCTTCATATTCTTCCAGACGGTAATACAGGCCGACATCCTCAGGGAAGCCGATGGCCTTGAATACGCCGCAGTTCTTGCCGCTGGAGAAGACATAGGCACCCTTGAATTTATGGTTGATGTTGGTGACGCAGCGGACAACAAATTCGTCCTCGGACAGCTGGGTTTCAATGAGCTTGTAGCGGCGCGGCACAACGAAGTAACGCCAGATCAGCGGCTCGTCCGTGATGGACGGATGCTTGCGGGTGGGGATGCGGGACATGGATGCGATTTCGAAGTGCTCCTCAAGGAACTTCTCGCAGACGTCCTTGACGGACGGATCATCATAGAACAGATGGAATGCATAGCAGTCCGCGTATTCCGGATAGATGCCGTAGGCTGCAAAGCCGCCGCCCAGACCGTTGGAACGGTCGTGCATTACGGAGATGGAGCGGATGATTTCAGTGCCGTCCGTCCGGCGGCCGTCCTTGTGGAAGATGCCCGAGATCGCACATCCCGAAGGGATATGGTATTGACCTTCTTTTAGCATGGTAGATTCCTCCTAATATTTCTTCACATTATCAATAGGATACGGGTCTTTGTACTGAATCATGTCTCTGCTGCATAGGATATACCGTAAGAAATACACCGTTGTATTGATACGAAAAGCCGGGAGCATGCCCCGGCAGTGCCGCAAAAACAAAAAAGGCGTCCATTCCATAACATACCGGCCGCATGGCCTCTGTGCTATGGAATGAACGCCATTGTTCATTGCATTTATTCTATAATAAAGGCCGGGAAACGTCAAGCACTTTGCATAAGAAAAGTGAGTGATTTTGTAGATTTCATACAACCTGCATAGAATTTCTACTCAAAAAGAAGCATGAATGGGGCAAAATAGTAAAACTTGGCCAGATTTGGAGTAAACTTTAAAATTTTGAGTTGACAGATTCGGAACCCGGGTCTATAATAAACAGCGTAAACAGCAAAGGCGCTGTGGATGATCAG
>CALYTA010000152.1 GCA_945486175.1 uncultured Clostridia bacterium
ATGAAAAGAGGGATTTCATGAAGAAAAAACTCACAGCCTTTCTTCTGGCAATGACCATGCTGTGCTCGCTGATGCCGATGGCATTTGCAACAAGCGGGCCGGATGATGACACAGCGGCGGGCGGCGCAGATATCAATGCACTGCTCAGCGAGGTTTCCGGTGAAGGATATACGTTTACCACGCGGGACCAGCTCCCGGAGGGAACGGAAATCATTGAACCTGAAATTACCATAGGTGTCAGCAACAAGATGTCTGAGCCTGCGCAGGAGCTCACTCCATCTGAGAAAATCAAAACCTATTCTGCGGAAGCTCCGGAACAGACCGGAAGCACGGAAAAGGCCGAGTACACAACGACGAAATTTTCATCGTATGGCGCTCAGTTGTCTGACCTCGTGGTTCAGGCCGGCAGCAAGACCTATGCTGTTGGCACTGCCATGAAAAAGATGTATGATGCTTACCGGGCAGATGTCCGCAAGGGCGCAAACAGCCAGTGCCTGAAGGACAACAGCGCGAACAATATGAAGAGATTTGCCGTGACAATCAATCTGAATGGCATCAGCTCGTCCAATTATGAAGATCTGATGGGAGACATGGAATGGCTCACGTATCTGTGCCTCGACTACGATACCCCGGAGATGTTCTATTCCAACGGCTATTGCGTGATGACCGGCAGCTATACCAGCACTTCGGTGACGATTTATTTCCGCCCGATGTATACGGCGGGATTTACATCCCAGTCGCAGCGCACTACGCTCAACACCCAGATGGAAAACAAGGTCAAGGAAGTTGTCAATGCGGCGGCAGCGTACCCGCGCGCATACGACAAGATGCAGTTCTTCCATGACTGGCTGTGCCAGAACAACAGCTACAACCATGATGCGGTTTCCAGCGACAATTATTCGACCAGCGTTTCCGGCGCACCGTGGTCGTGTGTCGGCGCTCTCCTCAGCAGCTCGAACAGCAATGTCGTAGGCCCCGTCTGTGAGGGTTATTCCCGTGCCTTCCAGCTGCTTTGCCAGCGTGCAGGCATTACCGCTACCGTTGTAACCAGCGACAGCGGCAACCACATGTGGAACAACCTCCGCTACGGCAAGTACTGGACCGGTGTTGACGTCACCTGGGATGACGGCAGCGGAGACAGCTATAATTACGATTATTTCTTCCAGAGAGTCAATAACATGTCCGGACATCGGATGGACGACCAGTATTTTGTCGACTGGCTGGACTATCCGGAGCTGTCGGTCATTTCTGACTGGACGGTTCTGCCGTTCTATGATGTCGCAGATGCAGCTTCCTCCAGCTCCGAGTTCTGGGGCAAGCCGTATATCCAGTACGTCTATGAGAACGATTACATGTCCGGCATGACCTGCGTGAACTTCGGCATCAACACGTCGCTTACGCGCGCACAGTTCGCACAGATCCTGTACAGCATTGCCGGCAAGCCGGAGGTGACCTACATCAACCACTTCAGCGATGTCCCGGCAGGTCAGTGGTACACCAATGCGGTAGTGTGGGCGGACAGCAATGATATTGCGCACGGCGTTTCCGACACCCGTTTCGGCGTCAATGATGCCATTACCCGCGAACAGCTGGCACTGATGCTGTATAAGTACATGGGTGCACCGTATGTCGAAGAGGGTTACATCGATTCGTTTGCCGATGCCGACGAAGTTTCGGATTGGGCACTCACCGCGATGAACTGGGCTGTCAGAGACGGCGTCATGAATGGCACCAATAAGAACGAATTGCAGCCGACCGGCAAGGCAACCCGCACCGCAACTGCGGTTATGATTTCCAAGGTTGCCTGATTGCCGGATCACAAAGCAAAAAAACCAGGATAATATGAAAGTGCCCTTCCGGGGAATCCGGAAGGGCACTTTTTCTGTGGTATTATGGCATGTGCATGACTGTGAGATGGCTGGTGTCATACATGACACGTGCATGGTTGCGGCGGATGAGCTTTCGCTCGATGCAGTTGCCGGTGCGCGGATCAATGGTGCGGCGGTACACCTCGCCGCAGCGGTATACAATGCCGCGGTGCTCTTCAAAGTGCTCGTTTTGTGTTTCGATGTGATAGGTATACGGCTGGTGCGCTGTGGCGCGCAGCTCCCCGCACAGATACGCCGGCGTGGTGTAGGTAATCAGCTGATAGGTTGTATTGGTCGGGTTGTAAAACCGGTAATCCAGATAATTGTATACAATAGATGTCCCCGTACCGAACGGAATTTGCCGGTTGAAATCGGGGAACAGATCCATTCCGTCGTGATGGTGGTGTTCTACAATTTCCAGCGGTGTGTGCAGGATCATCCAGTGGATCAGGTTCGTAAACTGGCACATGCCGCCGCCGGTACCCCGTTTGGGTTGGCCGTTGGAAATTGCCAGCCCTTCCAGATATCCCTTTTTCGCACTGAGCGAGCCAACCAGATGCCAGAAGGAAAACGTTTCCCCCGGCCGGATGAGAATGCCGGTTACTTTGGGCGCCGCCAGAGACAAATTGACCGCTTTGTTTTCCTGTAAATCCATGTCGACATTGCCGAGCCTGCGGCGAATGAGCGATTTGTGCCGGTAAATGACAACGGGCAGCGGCTTATTGGATTTATGTGATGCAAAAACCGTATCACTGCGCCAATCCTGTATGTGCCGGAGCAGCTGGCATTTTTTAACGGATATTTTATAGGTTGTCGGCGAAATCTGGCAAAATAGCTTCCTGCTCATGGTGAATTTACTCCCTTGGTGTCATATCTTTTCTTTTCCAGTATAGCACTGCATGAGGGAAAGACAAGAACAGACCAGTAAAGGAACCGGAACAAATCGGTAACACTGCATAATATACATAAAAAATACCCGCTCTGACCCCAAATAGCTGTTGGGAAGAGCGGGTATTTTGCTATTACTCCTGCATGAGCTGTTCCATTTCGTCAATCAGCTCGTCAAACAGCCGGAGCGCTTCGTTGATCGGCTGGGCAGTCGCCATATCCACGCCTGCACCGCGCAGCAGCGTGATCGGATCGGCAGAACAGCCGCCGGACAGGAAGTTGATATAGTCCTTTACTGCCGGTTCGCCCTCCTTGAGGATGCGGCGTGAAAGCGCAATGGCTGCGGAATAACCCGTCGCATACTGGTAGACATAATAGTCGTAATAGAAATGCGGGATGCGTGCCCATTCCACATCGATCTCGGAATCAATTACAATGCCGTCGCCAAAATAGCGGCCGTTCAATTCATGATACAGCTCATTCAGCGAAGCTGCCGTCAGGCTTTCACCGCGCTCATTGCGGCGGTTGATCTCCAGCTCGAATTCCGCGAACATCGTCTGACGGTACAGCGTCGTGCGGAACTGCTCGAGGAAATAGTTGATGAGATATGCGCGGCGGCGCTTGTCGGTCGTCGTGTTGAGCAAGTGCTGCATGAGCAGCGCTTCGTTGCAGGTGGACGCAACCTCTGCGACAAAAATCGAATAATTCGAGTAAGCCACCGGCTGCGTGCGGTTGGACAGGTAGGAATGGATCGCATGGCCCATCTCATGTGCGAGGGTGAACATGCTGTCCAGAGTTCCTGAATAGTTGAGCAGCACATACGGATGCACGCGCAGTCCCGCGGAATACGCGCCGGAGCACTTGCCGACATTTTCATAGACGTCAATCCAGCCGTTGTCAAATCCTTCTTTCAGGATGGCACGGTATTCATCGCCCATCGGTGCAAGCGCGTCATAGACTGTCTGCTTTGCCTCTTCATACGGAATGTTAACATCGACATCAGACACAATCGGCGTATAAAGGTCATACATATGCAGTTCATTCACGCCGAGCAGCTTTTTGCGCAGTGCGACATAGCGGTACATCGGCTGCATGTTCTGATGTACCGCATCAATGAGGTTATAGTATACCTCAACCGGCACATGGTTGCCGTCCAGCGATGCCTGTAACGTCGAGTCATATTTGCGCGCGTCAGCATGGAATTTCAGCTGCTTCACCTGCGCGGTTAAGATAGCCGCTGCCGTGTTGCGGAACGAGCTGTACACGCCATAAATCGATTGAAACGCGGATTTGCGCAGGACACGGTCATGGATGTGCATGAGGGGGATAGAGGTGCCGTGAGTGACCGG
>CALYTA010000153.1 GCA_945486175.1 uncultured Clostridia bacterium
AATGCACCATACAGAATCCCCTGCTGTGCATACTGAAAATCAGGAAATTCACTGGTCAATACGACAAAGCTGCACAGCTCCTGCTGCCGGATGCGCCGCAGCAGCTCCAGCCCATCCAATCCGCTCAGCATCAGGTTGAGAAACACGAGGTCGAACTTCTGTTCACACAGCAGCTGATACGCACATTCTCCGTCGCGTACCGCTGTCACCTCGGCATATTCCCGAAATTGATCCCAAACAGAATCGCGCGGCTGGTCAACCGCTTCCAAAATCCGGAGTCGTCTTTCCATACTTTCCTCTTGCCCCATTCATTTCATAGTGGAAGAGTATGATATCATATTTCTGCCATTCTGTCAAACCGCGCACGGCCAAACACCTCAGCCGCGCATGCGCTTTGCCACCTGCTGTCCGGTCGGTGTCGTCGCAAGCCCCTCCTGGCTTGTCTCGCGCAGGCAGGCGGGCAGCAGCTTGCCGATACGGCGCATGGAATCAATGACCTCATCCGGCGGAATGACACTGCGGATGCCTGCGAGCGCCATCTGGGCGCTTGTGACTGCATTGACCGCGCCGGAGACATTGCGCTTGATGCACGGCACCTCGACCAGTCCTGCGACCGGATCACATGTCAGTCCGAGCATATTTTTCAGTGCCAGCGCCGCCGCATGCACGATATCCTCTTCTCCGCCGTTTTCCAGATATGTGACCGACCCGGCAGCCATGGCGCTGGCAGAGCCGATCTCCGCCTGGCAGCCGCCTTCTGCGCCCGCGATGCTCGCACTGGCGGCAATGACCTCGCCGATGCCTGCTGCGACAAACAGCGCTTCGACCATGCGGTCCTCCTCTGTACCCTTCTGCTTTTCATAGGTGAGCAGTACAGCGGGAATGACGCCGCAGGAGCCTGCGGTCGGCGCCGCGACAATACGCCGCATACAGGCATTGGATTCCGCCATTTTGACCGCTTTTTCCATGACTTCGGACAGGTAATCGCCCACCAGATGACTGCCCTGCATGCGGAACTGTTCGAGCTTTGCACCGTCTCCCCCCGCCATGCCGCTGGCAGAGCGCAGCTCTGCGTCATAGGCTTCATCTGCTTCTTTCATCGCGCGGTACATGCGGCGCATGGTTTCAAACGATTCTTCTGCGGATATATTCCGCTCCGTGCAGTCATCCTCCAGAATGACCTTCCAGAACGGAATGTGACGCTCCAGTGCACAGTCTGCAATTTCGTGTAATTTTTCAAAGCTCATTGTCATTCACCGTCCTTCAGGCTGTAATAGGTGACCTTCTGCACGCCCTCGAGGTGCTCCAGCCATGCGATGGATTCCTTCGGCACCTCCTGGTCGCATTCGATGACCATGACAGCATATCCGCCGCGGGAAGCGCGATAGAGCTGCATGGTCGCAATATTGACCGATTTGTGCGCCAGCATGCTCGTAACCTCCGCGACATGTCCGGGCTGATCGAGATTGTGGACGATCAGTGTCGGATAATCGCCGGAAAAGTTCGTGGAAATGCCATCGATGCCCGCAATGTTGATGCGCGAGCCGCCGATGGACTCCCCGACAACCTCCAGCTTTCTGCCGTCGATGCCGGTCAGGATCAACTGGACGGAATTTGGGTGTGCGTCACGCAGCTCCGCTTCTCCGAAGATGATTTCAATGCCGCGTTCCTCCGCAATGCGCATGCTGTCCGGAATGCGGCTGTCATCTGTCTTCATGCCGAGCAGGCCCGCCACAAGCGCGAGCGTCGTGCCATGCCCCTTCCCGGTCGCCAGAAACGAACCGTACAGCAAAATTTCCGCTTTTTTCAGCGGCTCTGCCAGCAGCTTGCGCGAGACATATCCGATTTTTACCGCGCCCGCCGTGTGCGAGCTGGACGGGCCAACCATCACCGGCCCGATGATATCAAATACATTCATGTTTTCTCCTTCCATTTTTCTGTACTGAGTGAAAACATTGATAAAAAAAGATAACGACAGTTTTCAGACGCCGTTATCCTGTTCCTATTATATCCGCCCGGAGCCGGTTTTTCAACCATTTCAGGCCGACAGGTATCGTTTTTTCCTACTATAATCTGCCTGCCGGGCTGTTTTTGGCAGAAATTTATTGTATACTAAAGACAGGCAAACAGAAAGGAGAGCAACCATGATTTATACCGTGACATTCAATCCCTCGCTGGACTATATCGTTTCGGTCGACAGCTTTCAGCTCGGTATGACCAACCGCACAACCTTTGAACAGATTCTTCCGGGCGGCAAGGGCATCAATGTCTCCATTGTACTCCGGAACCTCGGTCTGGAAACAACAGCACTTGGATTTGTCGCAGGCTTCACCGGAGAAGAAATCCGCAGGCGTGTGGAGGAGATGGGCTGCCGGTCGAAGTTCATCCGGGTTGCATCCGGTGTCTCACGCATCAACATGAAGCTGCGCTCTGTGGAAGGCACGGAAATCAACGGCATGGGGCCGGACATTCCCGGTGAAAAACTGGAAGAGCTGATGCAGATACTGGACAGCCTGACTGCTTCTGACATTCTTGTACTGGCAGGCAGCATCCCGTCTTCCCTGCCGGATTCCATATACATGGATATTATGAAACGGCTCAATGACAAACAGGTCCGTATTGTAGTTGATGCGACACGGGAGCTTCTGGTCAATGTCCTGCCCTATCACCCGTTCCTCATTAAGCCGAACCAGCATGAGCTGGAAGAAATCTTCGGTGTCGGGCTGAACACCCGCGCGGATGCAGTGCCCTATGCGAAGCGCTTGCAGGAGATGGGCGCACGCAATGTCCTGATTTCCATGGCTGGGGAAGGCGCCGTTCTTGCCGCAGAGGATGGAACGGTTTTCGATTCCCCCGCGCCGAAGGGAACGCTGGTCAACAGTGTCGGCGCAGGCGATTCCATGGTAGCAGGCTTTCTCGCCGGATGGCTGGAGACAGGCGATTATCACCATGCGTTCAAGATGGGCGTCGCTGCGGGCAGTGCCAGCGCATTTTCCGATCTGCTGGCAACAAAAGAACAAATCGAACGGCTGTACACTGAACTGTGAAAAGAAAAAAAGAAGAGAATGGCAGACGGAAACTCCGGCAGCGCCATTCTCTTTTTGTTTTACAGCAAATGCAGCAGCTGTCGAACATCATAAATGCGCAGCAGAAGCACGGCAAAAACGATCGCCGACACAGCAGATCCTGCGGAAAACAGAATCCGGTTGACCAGTCCCTTTGAGGAGCACACGCCAAAGCTCAGCCCCCATTTCAGCGGATACAGCAGGCGTTCATCCCGGCGGTTGCACAAATCAAGCGTGAGGTGCGAAATGAAACCAATCGCGAAATAAGGCGCAGCAAGCGGGAAAATAATCTCCACGCATCCGGTCAGCGAAACAAGCGCCGGAATCGAATGCATAAACGAACGGTGCGGCTGCTCCTTTCCGAACGCACAGAGCAGCAGGAACGCTGCCGTGCCCGCCACGATCCGCAGCAGGCTGCTGTTGCGCATCAGCCGTTGATAAATCCCGAGGTGCATTGTGGCTTCCACTGCCGCAACCGCAACACAGGCAAATACTGCGAGCGCAATGATCTTGTCTGCGTCCTTGTGCGAGTCAGAGGTACCGATGTCAATATCGCTGATGACCGAGCCGACTGCAAGCGTCCCTGTGCCGACAATCAATTCCTGTATGTTCTTCGGATGCATGACCGCCAGCCCGGCAGCCACGCCGACTGCCATATGTGTCTTTCCAAGCATATACTTTTTCCTTTGATTCTACATTTTTTGATAAGCATTGCCTATTTTAACGCAAAGACAGGAAAAAGTAAAGCGGAGAAATCAGCAAATATCCTTTTTGCTGTATTTCCAGTACGCAGCGGCAATGCCGATACCAGCGTACAGCATGCCAGGCAGCAGCATCGTCATGTCCAGACAGCCGTTTGTGACAATATCTGCGCCTTCCGCATAGCCGAACGGCGTGATATATTTCAAAAATTCCGCCTGCTCGGAAATATTGGCGATGATGTTCAAAAAGTATGCGATGGCAGCAATGCCCAATCCGAGACCAAGACCGCCCCGGCGCAGAAAAGCAGAAATGCCAAAGCAAA
>CALYTA010000154.1 GCA_945486175.1 uncultured Clostridia bacterium
GCATATGCAGCGCTGGCGTGCTATACTAATTGATAGTGTAAGAATTTTCGATCCAAGGAGAGTGGGGCAACCCACTCTTTCTTATTGCTTTTGTTACGGAGGTAAAAATGACGGCAAAAGAAGTCTGCAAACGCGTCTGGGAAATCAGCGAGCCGTTTGCGCGCGAGATGGGTGTGACCCTGTGGGATGTCACCTTTGAAAAAGAGGGCGGACAGTATATGCTGACCATCACGATTGACCGCGACGGGCACACGGATATCGACGACTGCGAAAAGCTGTCGCGCGCGGTGGACCCGCTGCTCGACGAAAAGGAATTTGCATCGCTCCCGCCGTATACGCTGTGCGTATCTTCGGCAGGCCTGACACGCAGGCTCAAGCGTCCGGAGCATTTTGCCGCTTTTCTCGGCAGCGAGGTGGAGGTAAAATTCTACCGCCCGATCGACGGCAGCAAAACCGCTGTCGGCACGCTGCGCGCCTATGAAGACGGCTGTGTCACGCTGGAGGCGGATGGCCGTGTCACGGTATATGAGCCGAAGGATATCGCAGCCGTGCGCCTGTCCGTAACGATTTAATTTGTCCTCAATCGGGTATGGCGCCGCGCCATGCCGCACACAATAAGGAGTGAATACCAAAAACATGAACGCAGAATTTTTTGCAGCTCTGGAGCAGCTGGAAAAGGAAAAGGGGATTCCGGTTGATTACATGCTGGACCGCGTATGTCAGGCGCTGCTGACCGCGTATAAAAAAGACAACGACGGCCTGAAATGTGACAATGTCTATGTCGAGCCGGATATGGACGAAAAAACCATTCATATGTATGTAGCCAAAGAGGTAGTCGATGAGGCGGAGGATCCGCTGACGGAGATTTCTCTTGAGGATGCAAAGAAAATCAGCCCGCGTGTATCGCTGGGCGACACCGTGCGCGTCGATGTGCAGACCCGCAAGTTTGGCCGCATCGCTGCCCAGGCAGCCAAGCAGGTCATCATTCAGGGTATCCGCGAATCAGAACGCGGCATGGTATACAACGAGTACAGCTCGCGTGAGCATGAGATCCTGAGCGCGGTTGTCAGCCGCATTGACCCGCGCAACGGCAACATTATTCTGGAAATGGTCAGCGACGGCGAAAAGACCGAGGCTGTCCTGTCACAGAATGAGCAGGTTCCGGGCGAGGAGCTGCATGAGGGCCAGCGCATCAAGGTCTTCGTCGTAGAGGTTCGCCGCGGCAGCCACGGCCCGCAGGTTCTGATTTCCCGCACCCATCCGGGCCTGGTCAAGCGCCTGTTTGAGCTGGAGGTTCCGGAAATTCACGACGGCATCGTTGAGATCAAGTCGATTGCACGTGAAGCGGGCAACCGCACCAAGATCGCCGTCATGACACATGACGAGAAGGTCGATCCGATCGGTGCCTGTGTCGGCCCGCGCGGCTCGCGTGTCGGCAGCATTGTCAATGAGCTGTCCGGCGAGAAGATCGACATCATCAAGTATTCCGAGGACACTGCGACCTTTGTCTCCGAGGCACTCAGCCCGGCAGATGTCATCAGTGCCGTTATGCTGCCCGACGGCAAGAGCTGCCGCGTCACCGTACCGGACGACCAGCTTTCGCTCGCCATCGGCAAGGAAGGACAGAACGCACGCCTTGCTGCCAAGCTGACCGGCTGCAAGATCGACATCGGCTCCGAGAGCGCTGCAAAACAGCAGGAAGCCGAGGAAGATGACGACCTGATCGCAGACGACGAGGGTTAAAAAGGAGGCCGGCACAGTGCAGAAAAAGAAAATTCCGATGCGCCAGTGCGTCGGCTGCCGGGAAATGAAGCCCAAGCGTGAGCTGCTGCGCGTGGTTCGTTCGCCGGAGGGCGAAATCGCGCTGGACTTCCGCGGCAGGAACCCCGGCCGCGGCGCGTATGTCTGCCCGGATGCAGCCTGCCTCGCACGCGCGAAAAAGAGCCGTGCGCTGGAACGCGCCTTCGGCATCCCTGTGCCGGACGAGGTGTATGATGAGCTGTCCCGGCAGATGGAGGAGCATGCCGATGAATGACGTGCTGAGCCTGCTGGGGCTGTGCCTGCGCGCAGGCAAGCTCGTATACGGCGATGACGCGGTGGCGGATACCGTTGCCGCAGGGGATGCCAGGCTGCTTGTGCTCGCCGCAGATGCGGGCGAAAATATCAGTCGCCGTGCCGCCCATCATACCGAAACGGCAGGTGTGCCGGTTCTCCGCATTACGGAGGACGCAGCACAGATGGGCTGGGCAATCGGCCGCAGGGCAACCGCCATCTGCTGTATCACAGATATCGGTTTTGCAGCATCCGCCGCACAGAAGGCGGCAGATGCGGATGCGCAGTATGCTGCGCTCGCACAGCAGCTGAATGAAAAGAAAAATCGCATCCAGTCCCGCCGCGGCGTAAAAAAGCCGCGCAAAAAGTCCGCCGGAGGACAGTCCGCCGGCGGTGTGAATCAGTCAACCCATACGAAACGTGGAGGTGAACGCGCATGAGTATTGACAATAAATACCGTGTACATGAAGTAGCCAAGGATTTTGGCGCGAGCACAAAGGAAATCACCGATGTGCTGACAGAATACTCCCAGACCCCGAAAAACCATATGCAGGTTCTGGAACCGCAGGAACTGAATCTGATATTTGATTATATGACCAAGCACCATCCGGTGGAAAATATGGAGGAGGTCCTGAGCAGACAGGCCGCAGAGCGCAAGGCGCCGACGACACAGGTCGTCCGCCAGCAGCCGGCGAAGAAGGCTGCCAAGGGCGAGGGCAAAAAGGCGGAACCGCAGAAGAAGGCCGAGCCGCAGAAGAAGGCTGCACCGCAGCCTGTAAAGGAAGAGGCAAAGCAGGCGCCTGCCGATCAGAAGAAGCGCGATAACAACAATAAGAAGCGCCATCAGCCGGCAAAGCCACATGAGCAGCGCCAGATTCTGCGCCCGCAGGGCTCCAGTGAGGAAGCGACTTCTACAGTCACGACCGATGAGAACAAGCAGCAGGGCAAGGGCAAGCAGATTCACCGCGTCGATACGCGCGGCAGCGGCAATGTGAATCTTGCGCGCTATGACGAGCGCATTGACGCTCTCGTGCCGCAGAAGGCAGACCGCATGAAGCAGGGCAAGCAGAAGATCACCCGCAAGGCGGATTCCCGCAAGCAGTTCTCCAGCAAGCGCCGTCAGGAGGAGCAGGAGAAGTTCAAGCGCCTGCAGCGCCAGCAGCAGCAGATCAAGAAGGTCCAGCTCAAGGTCATGATCCCGGATGAGATCAATGTCGGCGAACTGGCATCCCGCCTGAAGCGCACCGCGGCAGACGTCATCAAGGAGCTGCTCAAGCTGGGCGTCATGGCGAACATTTCCCAGACCATCGACTTCGATACCGCTGCCATCGTCGCAGAGGAGATGGGCGCAAAGGTCGAGAAGGAAGTCTTTGTCACCATCGAGGAAAAGCTGTTTGACGAGAGCGAGGACAAGGAAGAAAACCTCGAGCCGAGAAGCCCGGTTGTCGTCGTCATGGGCCATGTCGACCACGGCAAGACCTCCCTGCTCGACTCCATCCGCAAGACCGACGTTGCCGCAGGCGAAGCCGGCGGCATCACGCAGCACATCGGTGCATACCGCGTCAAGGTCGACGGCCGTCCGATCACCTTCCTCGACACCCCGGGCCATGCGGCATTTACGTCCATGCGTGCCCGCGGCGCACAGGTCACCGATATTGCGATTCTGGTCGTCGCGGCCGATGACGGCATCATGCCGCAGACCATCGAGGCCATCAACCACGCCAAGGCCGCGAACATCCCCATCATTGTGGCCGTCAACAAGATGGATAAGCACGGAGCGAATCCCGACCGCATCCTCACGCAGCTCACCGAGCACGGTCTGACGCCCGCCGAGTGGGGCGGCGAGACCGAGGTCTGCCGCATCTCTGCCAAGACCGGTATGGGCGTTGACGACCTGCTTGAGACCGTCATTCTGACCGCCGAGGTCGCCGAGCTCAAGGCCAACCCCAACCGCGCCGGTAAGGGCACGGTCATCTAGGCGCGGCTGGACAAGAGCCGCGGC
>CALYTA010000155.1 GCA_945486175.1 uncultured Clostridia bacterium
GTCACACGGTACAGCTGGCTTATTGTCTATCTGACGTCAGCCAGCCCGGTGATGGATGGCTCACTGTTCTGTGACGAGGACATAGGGCTTGATGTTCCGGTGCGGTATGCCTCAGTACGATGCAGTGCAATCGGGTACTGGAATGACTTTCTCCCGCTGCTGAAATATGATGACCTGCACGCGTATGTGCAGAGCATTCACGATTATGTGGATGCGGGACAGCTTCGCGAAGCAGCGGAGCTGTATTATCCGGTTCGGCTCAAGCCGAAGGGAGAAAATTCACTGCGCAATCTGGAGGATACCGGTGTCAATCACATTGAACTCCGCACGCTGGATCTCAATCCGCTTTCGCCGTTCGGAATCGAAAAACAGGACTTGATTTTCCTGCATGCGCTGATGTTATATCTGATGTCAAAGGAGGATCAGCGCTTTGAAGATTTTGAGCAGAAGATGGCGATTGAAAACGTCAAGCAGGCGGCACAATATCATGTGGACAGCGTTCGGATTGAAACCGGATGGAATGCAGCACTTCCCATACGCGATGCCGCCCGCGGGGTGCTGGATGATATGAGCCGCTTTTACAGCGGCCTGGAATATCCGGAATTGTCGCAGGCAGTCGAAAAACAAAAACAGAAGCTTTCCCGGCCGGGCGGCAGATATGCGGAACAGGTTCGGGAGCGCTTTGGGCACGATTTTGTAAAGAACGGGCTGGCGCTTGCAGAAACCTATGCGGCGGAGCTCATACGGCACTGACAGATACCACGCAAAAGTAGAGGAAAACAACACATGTGCGAATTATTTGGCTTTAGTTCACGGGACACCTGCGATATCAGCGGGTATTTGAAAACATTCTATACGCACAGCAACATGCATCCGCACGGCTGGGGCCTGGCATGCATGGAAGGCACGGAAGCGGTGATTGAAAAAGAGCCGATACAGGCATCCAAAAGCAATTACCTGAAGGAACGGTTGTTCGTGCCGGTTTCTGCCCGGACGGCATTCGCACATATCCGGTATGCGACCATCGGCAATATCAAATATCAGAACTGCCATCCATACAGCAAAAAGGACCGGCAGGGACGGCGCTGGACGCTGGCGCATAACGGCACAATTTTTGAATATTCCGCACTGGATCAATATGTAAAACGTCAGGATGGAGATACCGACAGCGAACGCATTCTTTTGTATCTGATCGATCAGATCGAGACGGCAGAGCAGGAACGCGGGCATGCGCTGAATGCAGGGGAACGGTTTGTGCTGCTCGATTCGATTGTTGTAAAAATGTCCGAGGGAAACAAGCTGAATCTGCTGCTTTTTGACGGGGAGCAGGTTTATGTGCACACCAATTATGCCAATTCCCTGCATTATCTGGAAAAAGACGGATGGACGATGTTTTCGACGCTTCCACTCAG
Organism: uncultured Clostridia bacterium; assembly: GCA_945486175.1. Taxonomy (GTDB): domain Bacteria; phylum Bacillota; class Clostridia; order Oscillospirales; family Butyricicoccaceae; genus Butyricicoccus_A. Next base: position 1,413 of record CALYTA010000155.1, read on the forward strand.
CCGGGAGGCATGGAAGCCGGTGCCGTTTACACAGCTTCTGGCATTCCGGCAGGGAAGGCTGATCCGGGAAGGAACGGTACACGGCAACGAATATGAGGATAATCCGGAAAATATCAAATTCCTGTATCAGATTTTTGCGGATCTGTAAACCAGAGACAACCCGATGTATGGCAGATACATTTTGTGGAAATCCTGAACGTTGTAACCGGCATGGCTGGTTGGGGCGGAAAGAAGGAATCGAGGAAATGACATGAACGATGGGATTGTAAGAGAACAATTATACCAGCGATATATTGAACCCACTAAGAAAAAAAGGAAGGATTATGTCGGCATTGAGATTGAAATGCCGATTGTCAATCTGGACAAGCAGCCGGTGGATTTTTCAGTTGTGCATACAGTCACGGACCGGTTTATCCGGCACTTTGCATTTGAACCGGCTGGTATCGACGACGAAGGCAATATTTATTCCGCAGCAAACCAGGAAACGGGGGATATTCTGTCTTATGACTGCTCCTATAACAATCTGGAGCTGTCGCTCGGCAGGAGAAAAGACCTGCATGCGATCCGTCAGTGTTTCCGGGGCTATTATGAATTTCTGCAAAAGGAATTTGGCGCATATCATTACACGCTGACCGGCATGGGCGTCAATCCCCATCGCACGATCAACCGGAATGTACCCATTCCGAATGGACGCTACCGTATGCTGTTTCATCATCTGAACTCATATAAAAACTATACGGTTCCGATGTTCTTCCACAGTTATCCGGAATACGGTACCTTTTCCAGCGCATCACAGGTACAGCTGGATGTGGATTATGATGATCTTCTGACCACGCTTTCCGTATTTTCCAAGGTGGAACCGATTAAGGCGCTGCTGTTTTCCAACTCCGTTCTTTTGGGAGAGCATGAAGAACTTCTGTGCTGCCGCGACATGTTCTGGGAGAACAGCACGCACGGCATCAATCCGCACAACGTCGGCATGTTTGAATGCTCCTTTGACAGCATAGACGAGTTGATGTCCTATATCGAATCGACCAGTATTTACTGTGTGGAGCGCGGAGACAAATACATCAATTTCCCGCCGGTCAATATCATGGAATATTTCCGGCAGGCGTCAGTGACAGGCGAATATTTTGCCGATGGCGCATATCACAGCATCGAGGTCACGCCGCAGATCGATGACATTCAGTATCTGCGTACATTTAAGTTTGAAGATCTCACCTTCCGCGGCACGGTGGAATTTCGCAGCGTATGCTGCCAGCCGATTGCGGATTGCATGACTGTGGCGGCGTTCCATGTGGGACTGAAAAACCGGCTGCATGATCTCGACCAGATCTTTGAGAATGACCATGTCATTTATCACCATGGATATACGCCTTCCGAACTGCGCAAAATGTTCAACAACCGTGCGCTGCCGTCGTTTGTGGATGAAGACGAGCTGTATGCATTTGCAAAGCGGATCGTTGATCTGGCGTCGGACGGCCTGTCCGCGCGCGGATACGGCGAAGAAAGTCTGCTCGCACCGCTGTACGATCGGCTGGAGCAGAGAACAAATCCGGCCAGGAAAATGCTGACACTGCGCGAGCAGGGAACACCGCTGGAAGAAATCATTTTGCAGTACGGTGCAATATAAAACGAAAGAGGAAACAAATGCTCAATCAATTTTCAAGAACACAAATCCTGCTGGGCGGAAACGGCATGCAGCGGCTGCATCAGGCGCGTGTCGCGGTGTTCGGCATCGGCGGTGTCGGCGGATATACCGTGGAAGCGCTCGCACGCAGCGGGGTCGGCACGCTTGACCTGATCGATGACGATAAAGTCTGTCTGACCAATATCAATCGCCAGATTTTTGCCACGAGAAGCACGGTCGGCAAATACAAGGTCGATGTGGCAAAGGCACGCATTCTGGACATCAACCCGGATGTTCAGGTCAACACATGGCAGACATTTTATACGCCGGAAACTGCGGGACAGTTTGACTTTTCCCAGTACGACTATGTGGTGGATGCAATCGACACGGTGACCGGCAAGCTGGAGCTGGTTGAGCAGGCACAGAGAGCCGGGGTTCCGATCATCAGCGCAATGGGCGCGGGCAATAAGATGGATCCGACGGCATTCCGTGTGGCAGATATTTATGAAACATCCGTCTGTCCGCTGGCGCGTGTGATGCGCCATGAGCTGCGCAAGCGCGGCATCAAAAAGCTCAAGGTCGTGTATTCGCAGGAGCAGCCGGTTCAGCCTGTCGAAGACATGGCGATCAGCTGCCGGGCACATTGCATCTGTCCGCCCGGTACAGCGCGAAAATGCACCCAGCGGCGGCAAATTCCGGGCAGCAATGCCTTTGTGCCGTCGGTTGTCGGCCTGATTGTCGCGGGCGAGGTAATCCGGGAGCTTTCCGGCTTTGGAGAACAGGCGATCATTCCACCGGAGCTTGACGGGCTGTATGCACCGCAGTATACTTGAACTGGCAGTGATGACTGCACTGCCAGATTGCGGACATTGCACGCAAAGAAATCAGGTGACAGGATGGAATTTCAATATTTTAAACTGGAAATCTTTATTCCGGAAACACATTTCCGTGCACTGCAGAAAGCGCTGCAGCAGGTGGATGCGGGGCATATCGGGAATTATGAC
>CALYTA010000156.1 GCA_945486175.1 uncultured Clostridia bacterium
CAGGTACGAAAGTAGGAGTTCAATAAGAAATTTGGTCGGATGACCGATGTGGAACGGAGGTCGGAACGCATGGACAGAACAATGAAATTTATAGAAGACCATGTCCCGAAGACGGATGACCGATACCTGGAGATCATGAGTCAGGACAACGTCCTCAAAGCAAACCATTTCCACAAGAGCTTTCCGGAATACCACGTCACACCGCTGCACAGCCTCCGGAACCTTGCGCAGTATCTGGGCATCAAAAACCTGTATGTCAAGGATGAATCGTATCGCTTTGGCCTCAATGCCTTCAAGGTGCTGGGCGGCTCGTTCGCCATCGCGCGTTATATCGCGAAGCAGACCGGGCGCGATGTCTCTGAGCTGCCGTACAGTGTGCTGACATCGGACGCGCTGCGTGAGGAATTCGGGCACGCGACATTTTTCACGGCGACCGACGGCAACCATGGCCGCGGCGTCGCCTGGGCGGCAAACCGCCTGGGACAGAAAGCGGTCGTCCGCATGCCGAAGGGCACAACGCCGACCCGGCTGGAAAACATCCGCAAGCTGGGCGCAGAGGTCACGATTGAAGAGCTGAATTATGACGAATGTGTCCGCATGGCGGCAGCCGAGGCGGCACAGACCGAAAACGGCGTTATCGTACAGGATACTGCGTGGGACGGGTATGAGGAAATCCCGTCGTGGATCATGCAGGGCTACGGCACACTGGCACTCGAGGCAGACCGGCAGATGCTTGCGGACGGCTGTGAGCGCCCGACGCATGTCATCATTCAGGCGGGTGTCGGTTCGCTGGCAGGTGCGGTGATCGGCTACTTTGCCAACCGCTACCGCGACAATCCGCCGGTTATGGTGGTAGTCGAAGCGAACGCGGCGGATTGTCTGTACCGCAGCGCGGAACAGGCGACCGGCGAGCTGGTCAATGTCACCGGAGATATGGTGACCATTATGGCGGGCCTTGCCTGCGGCGAGGGCAATACGATTGCGTGGGATATTCTGCGCAACCATGCGGCGGCATTTGTCTCCTGCCCGGACTGGATGAGTGCGCGCGGCACGCGCGTATACGGTGTTCCGATGGCAGGTGATCCGGAGATTATTTCCGGCGAATCCGGCTCGGTCACCATGGGCTTCCTCAGTGTTGTCATGGCGCGGGCGAACTATGCGGACATCCGTGCGGCGCTGAAGCTGGATGAAAATTCCGAGGTGCTGCTGGTTTCAACCGAGGGCAACACCGATCCGGTCCGCTTCCGCGAAGTGGTCTGGGACGGCCTGTATGGCATCCGTGAGCCGTTCGCCGAGGACGATGTCAGAAAACCGAGATAACCATCAATCTATCACATAATAAAAGAAACAGGGAATGCAGCGATTACATAGGGAGGTACATCATGGAATTTGAGAAGATCAGGCAGGCGGCACAGGCATATGAACCGAACATGACAAAGTTCCTGCGCGATCTCATTCGCATACCGGGCGAGAGCTGCCAGGAAAAGGGCCATATTGACCGCATTGCAGAGGAAATGCGCACAGTTGGCTTTGACCGCGTGGAAATCGACCCGCAGGGCAATGTTCTCGGCTACATGGGCCGCGGCAAAAAGCTGATTGCATTTGATGCGCATATCGACAATGTCGGCATCGGCTATCTGGAAAACTGGAAATTTGACCCGTATGAGGGCTATGAAAATGAGACCGAAATCGGAGGCCGCGGCGGCTCCGACCAGATGGGCGGCATTGTCTCCTCCGTCTACGGCGCAAAGATCATGAAGGACCTCGGCATGCTGAACGATGAGTACACTGTGCTCGTCACCGGCACCGTGCAGGAAGAGGACTGCGACGGCCTGTGCTGGCAGTACATCATCCGGGAAGACGGCGTCCGTCCGGAATTTGTCGTCTCCACCGAGCCGACGGACGGCGGTATTTACCGCGGCCACCGCGGACGCATGGAAATCCGCGTCGATGTCACCGGTGTTTCGTGCCATGGCTCCGCACCGGAGCGCGGCGACAACGCGATTTACAAGATGGCAGATATTTTACAGGATGTCCGTGCACTCAACGAAAACGATGACGCGGATGAGACCGAAATCAAGGGTCTTGTCAAGATGCTCAATCCGAAGTACAACCCGGAGTGGGAGGAAGCGCGCTTCCTGACCCGCGGCACCGTCACCGTATCCGAAATTTTCTTTACCTCTCCGTCCCGCTGTGCGGTTGCAGATTCGTGCTCCGTATCGCTTGACCGCCGCATGACTGCGGGCGAAACATGGGAATCCTGCCTGCAGGAAATTCGCGACCTGCCGGCGTGCAAAAAGTACGGCGATGCAGTTACGGTCTCGATGTATGAATATGACCGCCCGTCCTACACCGGTCTGGTTTACCCGATCGAGTGTTATTTCCCGACCTGGACGATTCCGGAAAACGATGTCATCACGCAGTCGCTCAAGCAGGCATATACCGGCCTGTATGGCGAGGAGCGCAGCGGTGACAGCACGGTTGATGCAGAGCGCAAGGCGCGCCCGCTGATCGACAAATGGACATTCTCCACCAACGGTGTTGCCATCATGGGCCGCAACGGCGTTCCGTGCATCGGCTTCGGCCCGGGTGCCGAGGCACAGGCACATGCGCCGAATGAGATCACCTGGAAAGAAGACCTGGTCAAGTGCGCAGCGGTTTATGCGGCGCTGCCGGTCATCTACTGTGAGAACACGAAGTAAAAACGGAGGGGACACGATGAAGACATTACAGGATTATATCGATAAGCTGAATGCGCTGAATTTTAAGGAAATGTATGAAAACGACTTTTTCCTGACATGGGAAAAGACGGATGATGAGATCGAAGCGGTGTTCACCGTTGCCGACGCGCTGCGCTATATGCGTGAGAACAACATCTCCACGAAGGTCTTTGAGTCCGGCCTGGGCATTTCCCTCTTCCGCGACAACTCCACCCGTACCCGTTTCTCATTTGCCTCTGCCTGCAACCTGCTGGGTCTGGAGGTACAGGATCTGGACGAGGGCAAGTCGCAGATTGCACACGGTGAGACTGTCCGCGAGACCGCAAACATGATTTCGTTCATGGCGGACGTCATCGGCATCCGTGATGACATGTATATCGGCAAGGGCAACAAATACATGCACGATGTTGTCGATGCAGTAAAGGAAGGCCATGACGAGGGCATTCTCGAGCAGCGCCCGACACTGGTCAATCTCCAGTGCGACATCGACCACCCGACGCAGTGCATGGCGGATATGCTGCACATCATCCACGAATTCGGCGGCGTCGAGAACCTGAAGGGCAAAAAGCTGGCGATGACATGGGCATACTCCCCGTCCTATGGCAAGCCGCTGTCCGTTCCGCAGGGTGTCATCGGCCTGATGACCCGTTTCGGCATGGATGTTGTCCTTGCACATCCGGAGGGCTATGAGGTCATGCCGGAGGTCGAGGAGGTCGCAAAGGCAAACGCCGCGAAAGCAGGCGGTTCGTTCACCAAGACCAACGACATGGCAGAAGCATTCAAAGACGCGGATATCGTCTATCCGAAGTCCTGGGCGCCGTTTGCCGCAATGGAAAAGCGCACCAACCTGTACGCCGAGGGCGACCAGGCGGGTATTGACGCACTGGAGCAGGAGCTGCTCGCGCAGAATGCCGAGCATAAGGACTGGGCGTGCACCGAGGATATGATGAAGCTCACCCGCGACGGCAAGGCGCTGTATCTGCACTGCCTGCCGGCGGATATTTCCGGTGTTTCCTGTGAGACCGGCGAGGTTGATGCCTCTGTCTTTGACCGCTATCGCACGCCGCTGTACAAGGAAGCATCCTTCAAGCCCTATATTATTGCAGCGATGATTTTCCTGTCGAAGTTTGAGAACCCGCAGGAAATCCTGAAGAAGCTGGAAGAGCGCGGCACGAAGCGCGTCTTTGGCTGAGTTTTTACCGGAAAACTGTGCCAATGGGGGCGGGGCAGCTCCCATTGGCCTTTTTTCTTTCGATATGCTGATGCTACAGCAGGAAGGGGATGTTGCGCATGGATCGAAAGAAGAT
>CALYTA010000157.1 GCA_945486175.1 uncultured Clostridia bacterium
AAACCCGGTTCCGAAGCTGGAACCGGGTTTGTCCTGAGAGACGGTATATCAGGTGAGAGTAGAGTGTTACTCCTCCATATTGCGAAGAGACTGGCGGTATTTGCCGGGAGGAAGCCCGACATATTTGCTGAACATGGTGTTCAAATGGCTGATCGAGCTGAAGCCGAGCATATCTGCGATATCTCCGATGGGAATCGATGTATCCATCAGCAGGCTCTGTGCTTCACCGATGCGCCGGCGCATGACATATTGCATGGGCGGAATGCCGAACTCATTCTTAAAGATATGAGAGAGATAATATTCATTTACATTCAGCTCATGTGCGATTGCAGACAGCGTGAGTGATTCGCGGTAATGCTCATCCAGATAATTCCGGATGCGGTCTGCTGTTGCGGAAGCAGAGGAGCGCGGCTTTTTCGCTTCATTATGGCTGCGGCTGTCGAGCATTTCATAAATCAACAGAATCAGAGACAGCGTCATGCAGTCGCAGATGTCGCCCAGATGTTTTTTATCAGAATGCAACAAATAGACCAGCTTGAACATTTCCCCGACCTGCTCGGAGATCAGACCGCAGGAAACGACGGGAGGCTGTCCCTCCTTGCAGAGGCAGTTGTCCGGGAGGCCGGACAGAGCCAGCTCACAGACGCCCACACTATAGGACCTGAGATTTTTGGCAAAGGCACAGCTTTTGCTGTGCAGAAGGCCGGCATTGATGATGACGATGTCTCCTGTGCGGATGTTGTAATATTGTCCGTCAACCATATACTGCCCTTCACCCTGGTAGACAAAGAACAGCTCAAGATAATCTTTATGCGCGTGAGGCAAAAACACATGTTTGCTGCTGTGCTCCTCATTGATAAAGTGGCTATTGATGCATTGGGGAATACAGTCGCCGCGCAGGCGGCTTTTCAGAAAATTTGTCTGATGCATAAAACCTTCCTCTCATCCTGAAAGGAATTCTACCATGATTTTCGAATGATTTCTTTACAACGTCTTGTTAAATATGCGGAAAAATTGTCAAATTATTGCGATTTATTGAAAATAAAGACTTTTTGGTTATGTTTTGGTTATGTCATGAGATGGGGCGAAAATCTTTGTGCCATCTGACCGGAAATAGCAATAATTTGAAAGCGATTTTGTGAAAACGCGAAAAAAGCCCCGGAAACCCCGTTTTTTTCAGCAATAATCGAGTAACGGACTTTTACGCCGTTTTGCTATAATTTAGGCATGAGGTTAAGAAATGTGGACGCCGGAATTCATGTGCTGCGAGGCGCAGAATAAAGGCAGAAAATGTCGTTTCGGATGCTTCACAAGAGAGATTCTGTCTGCCGCTGATTGCCGGCAGCGGGAAAAAACAACACATGAAATCGTGGCGGAGGAGCCACAAAAAGAAGGAGAGAATGATTATGAAAAAGGTACGTATTGGTCTTCTGGGCGCAGGACGCATTGGTAAGCTGCATGGCGAAAATCTGGCGCACGCTGTTCCGAGCGCAGACCTGTATGCGGTTGCAGATCCGTTTATGAATGACGCAACCCGCGAGTGGGCAGCTTCTATGGGTATTGAAAAATGCTATGATGATCCGGAAAAGATTTTCTCTGATCCGTCCATCGAAGCAGTATTCATCTGCTCGTCTACCAACACCCATGCGGAGTTCATCATGCGCGCTGCAAAGGCCGGCAAGCACATCTTCTGTGAGAAGCCGATCGACACCGATCTGAACAAGATCCGCGAGGCACTGGATGCTGTGGAAAAGGCCGGCGTCAAGCTGCAGGTAGGCTTTGTCCGCCGCTTCGACCACAACCACAAGATGGTTCGCGACACGGTTGCTTCCGGCAAGCTGGGCGCACCGCACATCGTCAAGGTTACTTCCCGCGATCCGGATCATCAGTCGATGGATTACATCAAGGTTTCCGGCGGCATCTTCATGGACATGACCATTCATGATTTCGATATGGTTCGCTATCTGGCAGGCAGCGAGGTTACCGAGGTCACTGCATACGGTGCAGCTCTGTCCGGTGCGGGCTATGACCAGTACGATGACGTCGATACTGCGATCATCATGATGAAATTTGAAAACGGCGCACTCGGCGTCATCGACAACAGCCGTGCCGCTCATTACGGCTATGACCAGCGCACCGAGGTTCACTGTGACAAGGGCTGCGTACAGGTTTCCAACGACCTGAATGATATGTCCATGATCTCCACAGCAGAGGGCGTTGAGATTGCAAAGCCGACCTGGTTCTTCCTGGAGCGCTATAACAACGCATTCATCGCAGAGGCAAAGGAATTCACCGAAGCTGTCCTGAACGATACTGAGACGCCGGTAACCGGCATCGACGGCATCCAGCCGGTCAAGATTGCACTGGCTGCTGCAAAGTCGCTGAAGGAAGGCCGTCCGGTCAAGATCAGCGAAGTAGAGTAATTGAGGAATTTGAACCGCTCCGGATGGGAAACCATCCGGAGCAGAATAAAATCAATGTGAGAAGAGTGCTGCTATTTTTTCAGAAACAATCATGTGCTGCCTGAAGGAAGATAGGCGGCAGAAAGGAAAGAGAGTTATGAATGAAAACAGCACGACGGTTCTGGGAAACGAACCGAAGCTGACCGTCGGAACCCGAATTTCCTACGGCCTCGGCGACACCGCCTGTAATATTGTTTATGGCATGATCTCCGCACTGCTGGTATTGTTCTATACAGACTATGCTGGCATTTCAGTCGCAACGGTTGGCCTGGTTATGCTGATCTCGCGTATTTTCGACGGAACGAGTGACGCCATCATGGGCGTTATCGTCAGCAAGACTAAGAGCAGATGGGGCAAAGCGCGTCCGTGGATCCTCTGGATGTCCATTCCATATTGTGTTTCCGCGATTGCGCTGTTTACAGTACCGCAGACAGAGGGCTCTCTGCAGTTCTGGTACATCTTTATCACTTACAATCTGACGACAACGGTATTCTATACGGCAATCAACGTACCGTATGGCACGCTGTCCACGATGATGACGCGTTCTTCGCACGAGCGCGATATGCTGTCTATCTTCCGCATGTCGCTGGCACCGATTGGCCGCATCATTGCAGTTACGTTTACCCAGCCGGTTGTCAAGCTGTTCGGTGACGATCAGGCAGCCTGGGTTAAGGCAATGACCATGTGGGTTATCCTTGCGTTCATCATGCTTATTATCTGCTTTGTACGCTGCAAGGAAACCGTACATATCGAAGCGCAGGAGAGCAGGGACAGCAAGGTATCTCTGGGAGAGTCGCTCAAGGCACTGCTCACCAACCAGTATTTCTGGGCCTGCCTGATTCTGTGGACTGTTACCTGTGTACATGGCACCATCGTCGGCACTGCACTGCCATATTACTGCAAATATCTGTTCCACAATGACACGTGGATGTACAGTGTCCTGTATCTGGGGGAAACACTGACGCTGGTTGTCGGTGCAATGCTCTGTCCGTTCCTGCTGCGCCGGTTTGGCAAGCGGCAGATTTCTCTGGCAGGCGCAATTGTTGCCGTAGTTGCACATGCGGCATTCCTGCTGAATTCTGGCAGCTTTACCTGGGCACTGGTTACCTGCATTATCCGTGCACTGGGCGAGGCACCGCTGACCGCTGTTGTCTTCGGCATGCTGGGTGACGTTGTTGAATTCGGCCAGTGGAAAACGCATATCCGTCAGGAATCTCTGATTTTTGCCGGTGGTGCAGTTGGCTTTAAACTGGGCAACGGCATTACCAGTGCGATTATTTCCAAGCTGCTGGATGCAGCAGGATACATCAGCTCGTCCGGTGCATCGGTTGTCCAGCCGGATTCTGCACTGGCGATGATTAAGAATATCTACATTTGGGGACCGATTCTGGTTTGGGCGATTGCGGTTATCGTACTGGTTCTGTACAAGCTGGACAACAAGTATCCTGCAATTATCAAGGAACTGTCCGAGCGCGAAGCGCGCGGCGAAATGTAAAGAGGAGTAATTCTTATGTTGAAATTAGGTTATAACGAAGCGACCTGCAAGGAAAATTCCACGGTCGAA
>CALYTA010000158.1 GCA_945486175.1 uncultured Clostridia bacterium
ACAGCGCCAGCTTCTTGCAATTGCACGAGCCTTTGTTGCCGATCCGAAAATACTGATTCTGGATGAAGCGACCTCCAATGTGGACACCCGGACAGAAAAGATGATTCAGGATGCGATGCAGCTTGTCATGCAAAACCGCACCAGTATCATCATTGCCCATCGGTTGTCCACAATCCGCGATGCAGATATCATCGTCGTCATGGATCAGGGTCGGATCGTAGAAAGCGGCGATCATAACAGCCTGCTTGCTCAGAAGGGAAAGTATTATGAGCTGTATATGACACAGTACGCCGGGTTCTCCATATAATAACAGATGCTGAATACGAATCCGGAATGTGTTTTTTACACAAAATGATTTGACATTATCAGAAAAATTTGGTAATATATTATAAACAGCGTGTAGCATAACTGCGTAAATCCAGTTGATTGCTTCACGCTGTTTTTATTTTACAGATTACGGAGGAAACAAAAAATGGAAAAATGGAGATGCACCGTTTGTGGATATATTCATGAAGGCCCACTGCCGCAGGATTTTACCTGCCCGCGCTGCAAGCAGCCGGCATCGGCTTTCGCTCCGGCAGAAGAGGAGAAGGCTGACAGCCGCAGCAAATATGCGGGAACCAAAACGGAAAAGAATCTCGAAGAAGCGTTTTCCGGTGAAAGCCAGGCGCGCAACAAGTACACATTCTTTGCCACAGTGGCACAGCGCGAAGGCTATGAGCAGCTGGCGGAGCTGTTCCTGAAAACAGCCCGCAACGAGCAGGAGCACGCACGGATGTGGTTTGAAGAGCTGGGCGGTATTGGCGGTACAGCTGCAAACCTGCTTGCCGCTGCAGAAGGTGAAAACTACGAGTGGACGGATATGTATGACCGCATGGCAAAGGAAGCCGAGGAAGAGGGCTTCCCCGAAATGGCTGAAAAATTCCGCCGTGTCGGCGCAATTGAAAAAGCACATGAGGAACGCTATCGCAAGCTGTTGAGCAATGTGGAGATGCAGCAGGTCTTCGCCAAGAGTGGCCAGACCATGTGGGAGTGCCGTGTCTGCGGACATCTGGTTGTCGGTACGGAAGCACCGGAGGTCTGCCCGGTCTGTGCACATGCGCAGAGCTATTTTGAGGTTCGCAAGGAGAATTACTGAGTTTTGCGTTCATGCGATCCAGCTCAGACAATCCCCCTTGACAATGCGCTGAAGCATCCATATAATGAAAGTGAACACTTGCATTTCAGGACGGAGGGGCATTGGTGTGGATGAAACCAGTCAGAAAATCATAGATGCAACGATGTCCCTTGTGAGAGATAAGGGATACGTCGCCATGACGACAAAGGATATTGCAAAGCTGGCAGGCGTGAATGAATGTACGCTGTTTCGCAAGTTCAAGAGCAAAAAAGATATTGTACTGAACGGCATGGAACAGGAAAAATGGCGCGGCAATCTCACACCGGATGTCTTTCAGAATATCAAATGGGATCTGGCTGCGGATCTGGAAATGTTTATGACCGAATACATGAAGCGCATGACGCCGGATTTTGTCCGGCTGTCCATCGGCCTTCGGGCACCGCAGATTTATGAGGAGACAGCGCCTCTTGTGATCAAGGTTCCTCAGGCATTTCTTTCCTCTCTGATCGAATATTTTAAGGGGATGGAACAGCGCGGCAAGCTCCCGCATCTGGACTTTGAATGCCTTGCCATGACGATCTTTTCCAGTACGTTTGGATATACTTTCCTGAGTGCCTCATTCGAGGATCATCTTTCCCAAATCAGCAGGGAGGAGTATATCCGGCAGTCAGTACAGACATTTATCAACGGAATACCTTATCAGGAATAAAACGGTGCGGTACTGTCATCCGGCGGTACCGCATCAAAAAGCTCTTTATGCAAGCAAGTACATGCATACATCGAGGAGGGATTGTTTCTATGCAGATCACAGGAGCGGAATTGGTTGTCCGCGCATTGCTGGAAGAACAGGTTGACACGCTGTTTGCTTACCCCGGCGGGCAGGCAATTGATTTGTTTGACGCATTATATGGTGTTGAGGAAATCCGGGTTGTTCTCCCGCGCCACGAACAAGGCCTGATTCACGCGGCGGACGGTTACGCGCGCTCCACGGGAAAAGTGGGCGTTTGTCTGGTGACCAGCGGTCCCGGAGCTACCAATCTTGTCACAGGAATTGCCACGGCAAATTATGACAGTGTGCCGCTTGTCTGTTTTACCGGACAGGTGCCAACGCATCTGATCGGCAATGATGCCTTTCAGGAGGTAGATCTCGTTGGCATTACACGGAGCATTTGCAAATATGCAGTCACAGTGCGCAGGCGTGAGGATCTTGCCACGATCATCAAAAAAGCATTTTACATTGCCCGTTCGGGCAAACCGGGTGTGGTCGTTGTTGATTTGCCGAAGGATATTCAGCAGGCAATGGGAAGCGGGGATTATCCCGCACAGGTTGACGTGCGGGGATATAAGCCCAATACAAGCGTACATGTGGGGCAGTTAAAAAAAGCGTTGGAATGTCTGAAAACTGCAAAACGGCCTGTGTTTCTTCTGGGCGGTGGTGTAAATATCGCCCATGCAAATCGCGAAATGACCCGGCTCGCAGAAAAAACAGGCATACCCGTTATCACAACAATCATGGGAAAGGGTGCGATTCCGACCAACCATCCCTTGTATGTCGGCAATCTGGGCATCCATGGCAGCTATGCGGCCAACACGGCGATCAGTGAATGTGACGTATTGTTTTCCATCGGCGTGCGATTCAATGACCGCATCACAGGAAAGGTAAACGAGTTTGCAAAGGACGCGACCATTATCCATGTGGACATTGATCCCGCATCCATCTCGCGAAATATTGCTGTCGACATTCCGATTGTCGCAGATGCCAAAAATGCCATTGCCGCTCTGCTGGAACGGACAGCGGAATATGACTTTGCGGACTGGCAAAAGCAAATTGATACATGGAAACAGATGCACCCGCTGATTCCCATGCAAAGCAGTGCAGCCGGAGTGACGCCACTGAACATTATCCAGGAGATCAATCAGGTATTTGAACAGGCAATGATTGCCACGGATGTCGGGCAAAACCAGTTATGGGCCACTCAATTTCTCGAATTGACCGATCAAAAACAAATGCTTACCTCCGGCGGGCTTGGGACAATGGGATATGGATTCCCGGCAGCGCTCGGCGCAAAGCTGGGCAATCCGGACAAGAATGTCATTGCCATTTGCGGTGACGGCGGCATTCAAATGAATATTCAGGAACTGGCGACCGCAGTTGTATATGAATTGCCTGTTGTCATCTGCATATTCAACAATGGATATCTGGGAAACGTGCGCCAGTGGCAGGAAATGTTCTTTCATAAACGGTATTCCAGCACATGTCTGCGGTATCGGAAAGGCTGCCCTGTAACCTGTAACAAACCATCGGAGTGTTGCCCGGCATATACACCGGACTTTATCCGGCTGGCAGAAAGCTATGGTGCAAAGGGAATCCGCGTCCGGCGTGCGGAGGAAATCAGGCATGCCTTACAGGAAGCAAAAAATACAGAAAAAGTTCCAACTGTCATTGAATTTGTGATTGAACGGGAAGAAAATGTTCTTCCCATTGTGCCGCCGGGAAATTCACTGTCTGATATGATTCTGGGAGATGCTGACAATGGTTAAAAAAAGATGGCTGAGTTTATTCGTTGAAAATGAAATTGGTGTCCTTGCCCGCGTTTCCGGCCTGTTTTCCAGCAAATCCTATAATCTGGACAGCCTGACCGTAGGGGTTACGGAAGATGCGACGCTCTCACGGATGACAATCAGTGTGACAAGTGATGACCAGACCTTTGAACAGGTCAAAAAGCAGCTCAACCGCTGTGTCGAAGTGGTCAAAGTAATCGATCTTACCGATACGCCAATTCATATGAAAGAATTGATGTTTGTAAAGGTTCACACATGCTCGGAACAGGACATGACAAGACTGAATTATATCCGGGAGATTTTCAACGCCAAACTGATTGATTATGATGCAGAAGCTGCA
>CALYTA010000159.1 GCA_945486175.1 uncultured Clostridia bacterium
CTTCCGGTCACAGATATCCTGATGGCGTGTTTCCACACTCCACGGGTGTCCGGCAGTCGGGAACGGGTGATCCGGTACATCAAAGCAGGTCACAATTTTGACAACGCCGGGCACAGCCAGTGCTTCCTCCAGATCAAAGCCCGTGACCACGCCGTTTGCAACCGTCGAATGCACCACCTTTCCGTACAGAATGCCGGCGGGTTCCAGATCGGCAGTATATTTTGCCTCGCCCGTCACCTTGCCGCGGATATCCACGCGCGGCAGCGCTTTTCCTACGACATTCATACGCTCTCCTCCCTGTATGATGGTATTCATTTGTTTCGCATTTCAGTCGTCCAAGCCGGTTATCCGCCGATTTGCGACATGCATGCGGTCTCAATCCCATGCTGTTCAAAGCAGTGTGCCTGTGGCTTGTGCGCCAGTGCCTCCTGCACAGTGGGAATCAGTTCCCCTGTGTGTCCGCCGCGCACCAGTGCCCGCAGGTCGACCATTCGGTCGGATTGCAGGCACAGCCGGAGCTTTCCGTCCGCGGTCAGGCGGATGCGGTTGCAGTCCGCACAGAATTTGTGGCTCACTGCGCTGATGAAGCCGATTTTCCCCAAAAAGCCTGTAAACTGTACATAGGTGCTCGGCCCGAAGCCCATCGGTTTTTCACACGGCTGCGCCGCGCCGTAGGCGGCCTCAAGGGCAGCAAGCACATCGTCCTGCGCACAGCCCTGTATGCCGTCATCTGCCAGCGGCATGCGCTCAATAAACCGCACATGCACCGGGTATTCCTTCGCCAGTCCAGCAACCGATCTGGCAGTGTGTTCCCACTTCTTACCGCCCAGCACGCAATTCACCTTCACCGTGACCTGCGGATATTTCTGCATCTCCTCCAGTCCGGCGAGCACGCGGCTGACATCGCCGCAGCGCGTGACTTCCCGATAGGCATCGGCATCCAGCGTATCCAGGCTGATGTTCACACCGTCCAGCCCTGCCTCCACAAGCTGCTGTGCATACTGCGCCAGCAAAATCCCGTTGGTGGTCAGCGTGACGGTCTGAAGCCTCGGAATGCGCCGGAGCTTTTCCACCAGCCGCCAGCACTGCCGCCGCACAAGCGGCTCACCGCCTGTAATGCGGACATGCTTCAGCCCGATCTGCGCCATTGCGCGGCAGATGGTCTCGATCTCCTCATAGGTCAGGATATCGCCGTGTGCCAGGCATGGAATGCCCTCCTCCGGCATGCAATAGGTACAGCGGAGGTTGCAGCGGTCGGTAATCGATATCCGCAGATAATCAATGGTTCTTCCGTAGCCATCCTTCACTGAAATCTGCCGCTCCTTTCCATATGCATTGCCGTATATTTGTTGGTTCTATCATACCATATCACCGCCGGAAACACCAGACCAACCGCGCCGCCCCGGGCCTGCAAAATGAGCCGGAACGGATTGTGTTTCCCGTTCCGGCTCTCTGTGTATTCACTGCATGCGCATCTGCTGTGCAATCCATGCCATAATAACATCCACAACATAGTCCTGCTGTGCCTGCGTCAGCGGCGCGCCCGCCGGAATGTGGTGCCATTTGGACAGGCATCCGCGACAGCAGGTTGCCGTTGCGTGCTGTGCGATAAAAGCGGGATGGCCGCGCATCGGCGTCTGCTTCCCGTCGTTCGGGATGATGGCAGGCGCAAGCCGCTGCCGGACAAAATCCTGCGCATGGCGGCGGATGGTATCCATTCCTTTTTCGCGCACATATTGTTTTTCCTTTTCGCCCAGCCGGAACCTGCTGCGGAATTTTGACCGCGACAACCGGTAAAACAGTTGTGCGAACCGGTCTTCCTTATACATCATCTGCTTCGCCGCACCTTCCGTCAGATCAGGATGCCGTCGCAGTGGTCCACCTCGTGCTGGATGATCTGTGCCGTCCAGCCGCTGAACGCCTGCCGGTGCGGTTTCAGCTGCTGATCCTGGTATTCCACTTCAATGTTCTGATAGCGTGTTGTTTTCCGCACGCCGGACAGCGATAAGCAGCCCTCTTCCGCCTCATATGGGTCGGATTTTTTCACAATGTTCGGATTGACCATCAACAGCTGAACCGGGCCGATGCTGACCGCAATGATGCGCTTCTTTACGCCGATCATATTTGCCGCCATACCGACGCACTCTTCTCTGTGCGCCTGTAAGGTGTCTGCCAGATCGCGCATGGCCTGCGCGTCCGCTGCCGTTGCCGGCTCTGATTTCTGCTGAAGGAAAAAGATATCCTTCATAATCGGTTTTACCATGATTCTCTCACTCCAGTTTTTATCTTTCAGTCTTCCAGAATGCGCGCGCCGAACGGCATCAGCGCCAGCTTTGCCAGCTTGAACTGCTGTAAACCGAACGGAATGCCGATAATGGTCACACACAGCGCAGCGCCGGTCGCCAGATGCTCCAGCGCGAGCGGAATGCCGGACACAATCAACCAGATAATATTGACCAGCAGCGACATTGCGCCGCCGCCATATTCAATATGCTTGCCGAATGGAAAGAAACTCATCCGTGCAAACTTAAAGCACTGTCTACCGATTGGAATCCCGACAATTGTAATGCTCCACAGCAGCCCGGCAAGACACCAGCTCAATCCGGAGAGGCATCCGCCGAAAATA
The DNA here is from genome assembly GCA_945486175.1 of uncultured Clostridia bacterium. Taxonomy (GTDB): domain Bacteria; phylum Bacillota; class Clostridia; order Oscillospirales; family Butyricicoccaceae; genus Butyricicoccus_A. Next base: position 2,627 of record CALYTA010000159.1, read on the forward strand.
AACCAGAGCAGATTTCCCAAAGATTTCATCAAATTTACACTCCTGTTCCAGAAACGTTTGGCAACATCTTCTATTGCTATCATACGTTCCTTTGTGCCCGCAGTCAATGACAGACCGGAAACAAAAGTGTAAAATAAAATCGAATTTTAGGATTATTCCGCGATTATGGCACGCAGTGAGCGCAAAAACTGCCGGTCCTCTTCCTTTGTGCGCCGGGAAGTGCCGTGCAGCCGGCCCCCGGAGCGCCGGATCTTCTTTGCCGTGTGCCGCGCCATCAGCAGCGCATCCATGTTGTCCGCCGTATATTCCAGCCCATCCTGCCGCAGCACACGTGCACCGCGCGACAGGCACATAGCGGCAAGCCCATAATCCTGCGTAATGACGATGTCTCCGCGCTGCACGCGGTTGACCAGCGCAAAATCCACGCTGTCCGCGCCCTTGGATACGACGAGCGTCTGCGCGCCCGGCTTGTCAAAAACATGCGAGGTATCACACAGAATCAGGCATTCCAGCCCCGCTTCGCGTGCCGTGCGCACAGTCAGGTCAACGACCGGGCAGCCGTCCGCGTCAATCAGAATTTTCGGCTTCACACAATTCCTCCCACTGTGCGCGCGTGATGCATGTGATATATTCCGTGCGCACATCGTTCATAAGCGGCCACGGCTGATCCCTGTTGACATGGTGCGGCTGAAATCCGCATTTTTCCTGTACCCTGCGGGATTTTTCGTTTCCCTTGAAATATCCGCACCAGATGGTGTGCAGCCCAAGCTCTTCAAAGCCGTGCCGCATCAGCTCGCACGATGCTTCGGGAATCAAACCCTGCCCCCAGAACGGCACGCCGATCCAGTATCCGAGCTCCGCTTCACCTTCGCCAAGCGGCAGATTGCCTGCCGCACCGAACATCAGCCCGATGCTACCGACCGGCCGGTCTGCGCTGTCTTCGCGCAGCACCACCGCATAGGTCTCATCTGCCGACAGCACCTCCCGGATGATCTGCCGGCTGTTTTCCACACCCGTATGTACCGGCCATCCCGCAACCGGCCCGACGCGCGGGTCACGCGCATATTCATACAGCGCCGGTGCATCTGATTCCCTCCACGGGCGCAGCACACACCGCTTTGTCTGCAATATCATGTCTTCTCCCCTTCTTTATTTCCCTATTGCGGCATAAGCGGGCGGCCTCCCGCAACGGAAGCCGCCCTGTCCCGGTTTACAGCTCCGGATATTCTGTCCGCTCCTGCATCTCGATCTTCTGCACATACTTTTGAAGCTCGTCAAAAGATGTGATCTGCGCGCCCCTCAGCTGGCTGCGGATAAAATCCGGCAGCGCCTGATAATATTCATTCACTGTCCGGTCGCGGTCGAGCATGT
>CALYTA010000160.1 GCA_945486175.1 uncultured Clostridia bacterium
CGTCGTGCTGGCGATTCATGGGAAGGATCAGGTCACAGCATTCACCACGGATACGCAGGGCGTAAAGCGCACGATCCCGGTGGACGGTGTGTTTATCGCTGTCGGTGCTGTGCCGTATACGGATTGGCTGCCGCCGGAGACCGCGCGCGACGCAGCGGGTTATCTGCTGGCAGGGGAGGACGGAAAAACAAATTTGCCCGGATTGTTTGCAGCGGGTGATATCCGGCATAAGCCGCTGCGTCAGGCTGTGACAGCAGTGGCGGATGGTGCATGCTGTGTCGCCTCTGCGGAACAGTATTTGCACGAAAAAAGCAAAACGCCCATCTGAACTCAGTTCAGATGGGCATTATTTATGTCAGAGTCCGGATGACTCTTTTGTTTCTTCGTCAAGTTCCTGTAAGAGCCTGCGGTCACGCTTGTCCTGCGGCTCAAATTTTGCAAACAGGTCGGGACGGTCCTGTTTGGTGCGTTCCAGACTTTTTTTGCGCCGCCAGGTCTCAATGTTGGCGTGATGGCCGGACAGCAGGACATCCGGCACAGCGCGGTCATGCCAGACCGCCGGTTTGGTATACTGCGGATATTCCAGCAGGCCGCTCCAGTGGCTCTCTTCGGTAAAGCAGACCTCTTCTGCGAGCACACCGGGAACCATACGGCAGACCGCGTCTGCGACTGCCATCGCGGGGATTTCACCGCCGGTCAGCACAAAGTCGCCGATGGAAATTTCCTCATCCACACATTCATCAATGAAGCGCTGGTCGATGCCCTCGTAATGGCCGCAGACGAGAATGACATGCTCGTGCGCCAGCAGCTCGCGCGCTTTGTTCTGGCAGAACGGGGCACCCTGTGCGCTCATCAGGACGGTATGGACATGTGTGCCGCCGGTCACGTGCGCATGACAGCGGTACAGCGGGTCGGCCTGCATAACCATGCCTTTGCCGCCGCCATAGGGCGTGTCATCCACGCGGTTGTGCTTGTCCAGTGTAAAATCGCGGATGTTGATGGCATTGATTTCAATCAGCCCCGCCTGCTGTGCGCGCCCGATGACACTGGTGTGCATCGCGCAGTCAACCATTTCGGGGAACAGGGTGAGAATATCAATTTTCATCGCTGAGCAGACCTTCAATCGTGCGGACAGTGACCTGGCCGTTTTCCAGATCGACGTTTTCGACAAACGGGACTCCCGGAATCAGGTGCTGCATTTTTCCGTCCTGAATGACGTACAGGTCACCCGCAGGGCCGTCGTTGATTTCCTTTACCACGCCGATTTCGCGGCCAACGCGTTCGTCATAGACCGGCAGGCCGATGACATCCTGAATGAAGAACGCGCCTTCCTCCAGCTCGACATCGTCGCGGTTCATATACAGTGTCGTGCCGCGCAGCAGCTGTGCCTGTTCCATCGTGTCCACGCCCTCGAGATGCATGAGCACACAGCCCTTGTGCACCTTCGCGGAGAGAATGGTGACCGGCGTCTGATCCTTGCGGTATAACGTATCGAATTCAGCGAGAAAGTCAGGGGAATCGCACCACGGCTGCACCTTGACATCGCCGCGCACGCCATGTGTATTGACAATCTTGCCGATTTCCAGAAATTGCTTCTTCATAAACTCCTCCACGGGGAATGCAGGGCGTGAGCTACGCCCGGAATTTCAATAGCAGAAAAAAAGAGCCGCATTGCGGCTCTCGAAAAGACTCAGTCGACGATTTCGACAGATACCTTTTTATTTTGACGATTTCCGGCCGCCTTCATCAAAGTACGAATTTCCTTTGCGATGCGACCATGACGGCCGATAACCTTACCCATATCGTCAGGAGCGACACGGAGTTCAAAAATGATCTCCTCGCCCTGCGTGGTTTCGGTCACACTGACAGCGTCCGGGTCGTTTACAAGGTTCTTTGCGATGTAGGTCAAAAGTTCTTTCATCTAAAACAACCTCACTTGCATTACAGTACGCCGGATTTCTTGAGCAGTGCACGGACGGTATCGGTCGGCTGTGCGCCGTTCTTGATCCACTGCTGTGCGCGCTCGCCGTCGATCTTAATCTCAACCGGGTCAGCCAGCGGATTGTAGGTGCCGATTTCTTCGATGAAACGACCGTCACGCGGGTAACGGGAATCAGCGACAACGATACGGTAGAAAGGAGCCTTCTTAGCACCCAGTCTGCGAAGTCTGATTTTTACCATGGTTTTCACCTCCTGTGAATTGATTATTGTAAATTTCTTTACACGATATTAAAACGGGAAGCGGAAACCGCCGCCGCGTTTGCCTAAGTTACCCATACCGGGGAAGCCCATGCCGCCGCGCTTTTTGCCGCGCTTTGCCATGCCGTTGAGCTGCTTGGTCATCTTCTGCATCATCTCGAACTGCTTGAGCAGGCGATTGACATCTTCGATTTTCAGACCGCAGCCCGCCGCAATGCGTTTCTTGCGGCTGAAGTTGATGATAGAGGGATTCTCCCTCTCCTTCGGCGTCATGGAGTTGATGATGGCTTCGACATGAGAGACCGCCTTTTCATCGACCTGTGCGCCGGAAAGTGCCTTGGCATCCATGCCCGGGATCATGGAGAGCATGTTCTGCATGGCCTCCGGGTCTTTGAACTGCGCGAGCTGATCGGCAACATCCGTCAGCGTCAGGCGGTTGGCACGCATTTTCTTTTCCAGCTCCGCCGCCTTTTTCGCGTCGTAGTTCTCCTGCGCCTTCTCGATCAGCGTGAGCATATCGCCCATGCCCAGGATACGGGACGCCATGCGGTCGGGATGGAACGGCTCGATATCGCCGAGCTTTTCGCCCGTGCCGATGAACTTGATCGGCTTGCCGGTGACCGCCTTGGTGGAGAGGGCTGCGCCGCCGCGGGCATCGCCATCCATCTTTGCCATCAGGATGCCGTCGATGCCAAGTGCATCGTCAAACGCGGTTGCCACGTTGACAGCGTCCTGACCGGTCATCGCGTCGACAACCAGCATGATTTCGGAGGGCTGAACCTCCGCCTTGATGTTTTTCAGCTCATCCATCAGTGCTTCGTCGATGTGAAGCCGTCCGGCGGTGTCGAGGAAGACCATGTCATACGCATTTTTCTTTGCGTAATCCACGCCGGCCTTTGCGATTTCCACCGGATCACCCTGTCCCATTTCAAAGACCGGGATATCCAGCTTTTCGCCGACAACCTTGAGCTGGTCGATCGCAGCAGGGCGGTACACGTCGCAGGCGACGAGCAGCGGGCGCTTCTGCTGCTGTTTTTTAAACAATCCGGCGAGCTTGGCGCCGTTTGTCGTCTTGCCGGCGCCCTGCAGGCCGACCATCATGACGACAGTCGGGGGATTGGGGGAGATGTTGATTTTTGCATTGGAGCCGCCCATGAGTTTGGTCAGCTCCTCGTTGACGATTTTGATGACCTGCTGTGCGGGCGAGAGGCTCTCAAGGATCTCTGCGCCGGTCGCGCGCTCGGTCACGGTTTTGGTAAAGTCCTTGACGACCTTAAAGTTGACGTCCGCTTCGAGCAGCGCCAGCTTGATTTCGCGCATTGCGCTCTTGACGTCCGCCTCACTCAGGCGGCCGCGGCTTTTCAGCTTCTTAAAGGCAGAAGTGATTTTTTCGGAAAGACCTTCAAATGCCATGATTTCTCCTTATTCCGAAAGCTGTTTGGCAATCTGGAATGCCTCTTCGCACAGTTCCGCGATCTTCGGATCGTGATAGCGCACGTTGTTGATGCCGCGCAGCTCCCAGACGATGTCCGCCAGACGCTCCAGATCGGACTGTGTCTGACCGTATTTTGCGACCAGACCGAGCTTTTCCTCGGTGTCGCGCAGCGTGCGTTCCGCGCGCAGAATGCCGTCGCGCACGCCCTGGCGGGTGATGCCCATGTGTTCGGAAATTTCCGCCAGCGAGAGGTCATCGTTGTAATACAGATCAAACAGCTCTTTTTGCTTCGCCGTGAGTATTTCACCGTAAAAATCATACAGCATGCACATTTCAAACGGTTTGTTCTTCATGCCGCACCTC
>CALYTA010000161.1 GCA_945486175.1 uncultured Clostridia bacterium
GAGGGCGGTAGTTATGGCATATGTTACATACACTGATTTGATTCAGATTGGTATACTGATAGTTGCTATTATTACTCTGTTTCAGATAAAGAAATAACCGCCCCAGCGTAGGAAACTAGGCGGTTATTCTTTTAACACCTTAGGGAGAACGCACCGTCTATCGGGTATGTCTCTCTTGTTATGTTTAGAATAGCATGCGGATGGGGAAATGTCAAGCAGCGCCTGAAATCCTTGATTTCCTCAATCGTCCGGTGTCCATTCCAGAAAATCGCTGGGTTGACACCGTAAGAGATCGCAGATAATTTCCATATTAGCCCATGAAATCGGCTGTTGCCGTCTTAATTTCGTTAGAGTTGAACTAGCAAGCAATTTTTTTTGTTGCAACTTTGTTTGACTGTATCCCGCTTCCTTCAAAGCTGCCAATACATCAATGGAATAGTGGATCATATTTGTTCACCTCATGAACATTGTACCACACTCATACGGGCATGGTCAATTTTATAGCATTCAGGCAAATCAAAATGGCACGGCATATGCCGTGCCATTTCGTATACGTTAATCTTCTGAGTCGCTTGTTCTGCTGTTTTTGGACTGGTCATAATCAACCAGTGCGTCATATATCTGGTCGACGGAATCCTTGTAATAGATGCCGTCATGTCCCTGATGTGCCGCCATGACGACAACCACATATTTGGGATTCTCCGACGGGGCAAAGGTGACAATCCAGGCGTTGGTATTGGTGCCGGTCTGTGCCGTGCCCGTCTTTGCCGCGATGTCCCAGCCCTCCGGGCCGACATAATCGAAGCCATAGTGCTCTGCTGCCAGCGTCATCGCGCTGGTAACCTGATCTGCCGTTTCCTTGCTGGTGACGGTAGTCAGCTCGGTGGTCTGGCCGGTGGTGACATTTTTCCCGTCGCCAGTGTCCATCGATTGGATCATGTACGGTTTGAGCATGACGCCGTCATTGCCGATCGCCTGTGCAGCCATGGCCATGTAGAGCGGAGTTACTTCCGTTTTGCCCTGGCCGAAGGCGATGGAGCCGATAACCTCATCGCGGTAATCCTCAAAATCGAGGTTGGAGCTGAGTGTTGTAAAATCCAGTTCGATGTTTTCACCGAGCAGGAACTTGCGGAGGCTGGCCTCCAGCTTGTCGCCGCCCATCTCCAGTGCCTTTGTGATGAAGTAGACATTGGAGGAATTTTTAATTGCACCGTCGAGGTCGATTTCGCCGAACACACGGCTGTCATAGTTTGTAATTGTCTGGCCGTTTTTAAAGGTGTACGAACCCTGGTCGTTGACGGTGGTACCTGCTACGCCGTTGTCGATCACTGCGCAGGCTGTGATAATTTTGAAGTCGGAACCGGGAGCAAATGTCGATTTGTAGGCATTCGGCAGGAACAGGCCATCCACCGTGCACAGTTCCGACCAGTTTTCCTCCAGTTTGTCCGGCTCATAGGTCGGTGTGGATGCCAGCGCAAGGATTTCGCCGGTCTGTGCGTCGAGCACGACTGCCGCGCCCTCTGCGATATTGGAAATCGCGGCGTAGGCAGCGTTTTGCAGGTCGCGGTCCAGTGTCAGCGTGATGTCGTGACCCTTTTTCGTATCGCCCTTGCATTTGCTGGAGACCAGCTCGGTGTTGAACGTCTTTTCAATGCCGGTTGTGCCGTAAATACGCGAGAAATAACCGGTTACTGTGGAAAAAGCGCGTCCGCCGGTGTATTTGCGGGTGCCGTTGACCTCGTCGGAATAGTTGATTGCCTCCCCGTCGCGGTCATAAATCGTGCCGCGCAGATAGGTGCGCTGTGCGGTTTCCGCCGCCGCAGCCTCGCGGCTCTCAGGATTCCCGTACGTTGTCCACACCAGACCGACACCGATTGCGATTGCGCATAGAAGAAACGCGGTTTGTATGCACTGTACGCGCTTTTTGAAGCTTGGTTTCATAATGGGAGTAGTCCCTCCTTCCATCCCAGAGATTTCCCGCGGAAATTACGAGAATGATCGACAGTAAGATAAAGGTTGACATGAGCGAAGAACCGCCGCGGGAAATCAGCGGCAGCGTGATGCCGGTGAGCGGGAACATACCGATCGAACCGCCGATAATGATAAATGCCTGCAGGATCAGCTGGAAGCACAGACCTGCACATACAGCCTGATGGTAACGGTCAGGGCAGCGGAAATAGATACGCGTGCCGCGGACAAGCAGCAGGCCGAACAGGACGCAGACCGTCAGTGCGATCAGAATGCCGCAGCGCTCTGTGAGCGCCGGGAATACCATGTCGTTGGTTGGATTAGACAGCGGCGTTGTCGTGTCGCTGCCGAACAGATTGGAGTTGAGCAGCGCCTTGCGTGCCTGTAAAATCTGGTAGCCCGCACCCTGTGCATCGCTCGCCGGGTCAAGCCAGTAGACAAAACGGTTGGAAATTTTCTTGATCTGTGTCAGGATAAAGCTCATCGGGCCGAAGTCGCTTGTGCCGCCGGTCACCTTGAGCAGCGCCATGCAGCAGGCGGTAACGGCTGCGCCGCCTGCCGCAAGAATACTGAAAACGGAGATAAATACCTTAATGTCCGGAACGAACAGGAAGATAAACGCGAGGAACGTGCACAGAATCAGCAGGAATGTGCCGAACTCGCCCTGGATGCCGAGGAAGCCGAGGTTGACCAGCGTAAACAGGATGGAAATCCAGATACGCTTGCGCCCGGGCTGCTCCTTGGTGCACAGCAGGCCTGCCATCACGAGAACATAAATGCCCTTGTTGAACTCGGACGGCTGGATTGACATGCCGCCGATGCGGATCCAGTTGCGCACGCCTCCGCCGACTGCCGCGCCGAGAATCAGTGTGGCGAGATAGAGCACGACAGATACGATCATCAGCACTGCAACGCCGTTTGCGGATGCAATGACCGGCATGCGGCGATACAGAAAGCCGCAGACCAGTCCTGCGGCAGCTGCCAGCACATATATGACGATCAGCGATTTCGGGATATTGTCCTCACTGAGGAGCATACACTGGATCATCGTGCCGAAGGTCAGCAGCATGGCGGCGTTGATAAAGAAAGTGATCTCCGCGCCGATGCGGTTGACAATGAACCAGCCGCCGTAGGTGATAATCACCAGCGGGATCAGCATATACAGATAGGCAGTGCCGCGGCCGCTGACCATGACAATAAGCAGAGAAACCAGCTGGAACAGAACGAACAGGACAATCGGCTGGAAACCGATGGTACGCAATTCTGAACGAGCCGGTCTCTTCTTTTTCGTGTTTGATGGTTTGGCTGTTTTCTGGGATTTTCTGTTAGCCATAATGCTCTCAATCACCTCCGGATAAACTGCGTATCATCCGACACATCATCGATTGCGCGTTCGATCTGAAGGATGGTCGTGCCGAGCTGGATGCGTTCACCGCCGACAATCGGTGTTTCGGAACGGGGAACCTTATTGACAATTGTGCCGTTGAGCGAGCCGAGGTCGCGCAGGCAGACCTGTCCGTTCTTGCGGAACAGCTCAGCATGCTGGCGGGAAACCGTCGAATCCGTGATAATCAGGTCATTGTCATTGCGGCTGCCGATAGTAAACGGATAATGTGTAACCGGTACACGGCGGCCGACATAAACAATAAAAAATTCAATCGGAGTCTGCAGCGGCGGCTCGGTCTGAGGCGGTGCAGGGGGCTCCTTTTCCTGCTTCGGCTTGGCGGACGGCTGGTCGGACGTTACGAAGCTATTTGCTTTCACTATAATCAGTACTGTCAGAATGACGATAACAGCAATAAGTATTGGTTTCAAAAAACTCATCGGTACTCCTCCTGTGTCTCTCCATATTATAGCATAAAAATTGAAATTGCAAATAGTTTTTATAAAATATATCGTGAATGTTATAAAAATACCAATTTTTGCCCGAATCATGTCCCTTTTTTGTAAATAAAATGCGGGTGTTGTTCAAAATGTACCAATCTCTGACGACATAACAAATTCT
>CALYTA010000162.1 GCA_945486175.1 uncultured Clostridia bacterium
CGGTAGCACCGATCAGGACGTCGCCAACGCCGACCTTGCAGCCGCCGTAGGACTGTCTGTGGTAGCCTGCGAAGCGCTCTACCATCATGCCTGCGAACTGCGTCTCACCGTTCAGGAAGATCATATCGTTCGGGATGAAGACGCGGTCAAAGATAACCAGGACTTCATGGCCGCCGTATACCTTGTTGCCGACATCGATGTCGTTGTATTCCTCAGTCTTGCGGGTATCGCAGGACTGACGGCCCAGAATCAGGGTGATGCCCTCTGCATCGGTCGGGCATGCGAAGGAAATTGCATAGTCCTCATCGCCCTCACGCATGGAGATGGTCGGCATAACGAGGACATAATGGCTGTTCAGGTAACCAGTCTGATGTGCCTTTGCACCGGTGACATAAACGCCGTCAGCCGTGCGCTCAACAACATGCAGGAACAGGTCCGGATCCGCCTGCTGGGACGGGGACAGGCCGCGGTCACCCTTGACGTCAGTCATTGCGCCGTCAACAGCGAGGTCTTCGTCCTGAACCATCGTCCAGAATTTCTTAAAGTTTTCAAAATAATTGGTGCCGCATGCCTCATCGGTTTCATAGGTCGTGGAATAGACTGCATTTGCTGCATCCATGCCGACACAGCGCTGGAAGCAGGCTGCGGTCTTCTGGCCGAGCAGGCGCTGCATCTTTACCTTGCGGATCAGGTCATCCGTGGACTGATGCAGATGGGTAAAGCGGTTGACCTTTTTGCCGGTCAGATTGGAGGTCGCCGTCATCAGATCTTCGTACTGCGGATCCTCTGCCAGCTCATAGGTTGCAGCAAACGAATTGAGCGACGGACGCACAATCGGATCATCCACAACATTCTCAACCTTCTGGCCGAAGCGGTACAGATTGAGATTCAGCTTGCGCAGGGATTCAATGTACTGTTCTTTTGTCATCATGACAATCTGCCTTCTTTCTCTTTCTATTTTCGTTTATATGTCAAGCGTTTCACCAAAACGCTTTGCATACTCTTCCGCCAGTTCCGCACGGAACTTCGGATGCGCAATGGCAATAAGCCGCTTGGCGCGCTCGCGCAGGGTCTGTCCACGCAGCTGGGCAACACCATACTCCGTGACGATATAGTTGACGTCACAGCGGCTGGTGGTTACCGGGCCGCCGGTTGTGATGGTTGGAACGATCTTGGATTCCGTCTCATTCTTGGTTGCGGAATGCAGTGCAATGATCGAACGTCCGCCCTTCGACAGGTTTGCACCACGGACAAAGTCCATCTGTCCGCCGATGCCGGAAATCTGGCGCAGGCCGATCGCCTCGGCACACACCTGGCCCTGTAAGTCAACCTGTACGCACGAGTTGATGGAAACGACGTTGTCGTTCTGCGAAATGACCGCCGGATTGTTGCATACATCGACCGGAAGCATCTTAATAACCGGGTTGTTGTCCACAAAATCATACAGCTTGCGCGTGCCCATCAGGAAGGTCACACAGATGCGTCCCGTATCGCGCTGCTTGCACTGGCCATTGATAATGCCTTTTTCAATCAGCGGCAGAACGCCGTCCGATACCATTTCAGAATGAAGGCCGAGGTTCTTCTTGTCGCCGAGGAACGAGCATACAGCGTCCGGCACTGCGCCGATGCCGAGCTGGAGGCAGTCACCGTCGCGCACAAGGTCGGCAATATATTTGCCGATTTTCTGATCTTCCTCAGTGATCTTCGCCGGCTTGGACTCCGGCAGCGGCTCCCACGACAGCAGGAAGCCATCGATATCCGTGACATGTACAAAGCTCTCGCCGAAGGTACGCGGCATATTCGGGTTGACCTCTGCGATGACCGTCTTGGCGGACTTGATCGCCTGCCAGCCGTAATCGCACGAAAGTCCGATGGAAACATATCCGCGCTCATCCGGAGGCGAGCAGGTAAATGCAAATACATCTACCGGCAGTTCGCCGTTGCGGAACATGTGCGGTACATCGGAAAAGAATACAGGGGTGTAATCCGCGCGGTTTTCCGCAATCGCCTTGCGCGCCGGGCCGCCAACAAACAGTGCATTATGGCGGAAATGTTCTTCCATGCCCGGCTGTAAATATTCACCTGTGCCGAGGTAAACCATGTGTGCAACTTCGACACCGTGGAACTGTTCTGCCATGCGCGCCATTGTGCGCTGGAAAATAATCGGCTCGCCGACAGCGTGACCGAATACCACACGGTCACCGTCCTTGATGACCGAGACAGCCTCTTCCGGCGTCATGGTATGTTCTTTATAGTAATCTGTCCATTCCATAATCGATTCTCCTTATGTGTTTCGGTCGTGCGTCAGTACACCGGAACGTAATGTTCCGGCAGATATCCGAGCCGATAAGAAGACGAGACCCAGACCGCAATAAAAATCAGCAGTACAATGACCAGTATCCAGACTTTTCTTCGGCTCTGCATCCCGTCTTCCCCCTTTTATTATGTCAAACCGCAATCAGAATGCGTTGCGGTAAATATCCAGAATGTCCTCCTCGCTCAGCTCGACATAGTTGTTGCCGAGCAGGCGCTGCTGGGTCTCCAGTACGCTCTTCGCATAAACCGGAAGCTCATCCGCCGTCACGCCGTTCTCACGCAGCGGGGTCTTCTTGAGCACATCGTCCATCAGCTTGTACAGCTCCTCCAGAGCGAAAACCGGCTCGCAGCCCAGTTCCGCGCTCAGAATTTCTTCCAGCTGATTGAGCTTGCCGACCGGCTTCTTCTCCTGATATTTACGCATGACATCGGCAAACATCAGCTGATTGGCCTGGCCGTGCGGGATGTGGTGCACGCCGCCGAGCGGATAGCTGAGCGCATGAACCGCTGCACAGCCCGCATGTCCAAATGCGATACCGGCGAAGTTGGATGCACGCAGGAATTCCGATGCGTTCTTCTTCCAGGCATCCTTTGTGCCCTCTGCGACAGCAGCCTTCCAGCCGCGCAGGATCAGCGACAGTGCGCGCTCGGAGAACAGCTCGCTCAGTGCACAGGCATTCGGGCTGAGATAGGACTCAACTGCATGGATCATGGCGTCAATCGAAGAGGTTGCAAATACGCCGTACGGCAGGCTTGCCAGCATGCCCGGAATCAGGGCAGCTTCATTCGCAAACATTGCCGGGGAGACAATTCCCTGCTTGACACCCTTGGTGGTGCGGTTGATGATGGAGATGTTGGTCACTTCACTGCCCGTGCCACAGGTGGTCGGAACAATAACCAGCGGATGTACCTTGGTCAGCCCGTCCGGCATACGGTCATACAGATCGTCTACCTTGTCCTCTGCGGTTGCAACTGCAAGAACCTTTGCGATATCGATGATCGTGCCGCCGCCAACTGCAATGATGCGGTCATAGCTCTTGCCGCGCAGCTCGTCGAGGATGGCATCAACCATCACGTCGGTCGGCTCGCCTGCGCCGTACTTCTCCTGGAACAGCGTCTGGCAGCCCAGATTCAGCTTGGAAATGGCAGGCTCATAAATATATTCATTTGTGAGAATCAGATCGGTTGCGCCGAGCTTTGCTTCCTTTGCATAATCCGCAAACTGCGCGTATTCCGCGACAGCGGGAATCAGCTGAAATGCCTTCATGTCGTGTGCTCCTCTCTCAGATATCCGGGAAATACTTCGCGTCCGGTGCGGTTACCCACTCATACTCCGGTACAACAGTGGTGACAATGTTCTTGTCGTCCTGCAGACGGATGCACCACAGATAATATTCTGCGTAGCCCGGTGCTGCAGCCTGCGAATGGGTGACATTTTCCGGCATACCGGTCAGGTCGTTATTCTTTACCTTGTAAGCGTCATCGCCATACTCAGCCAGACCATAGCCGTTCTCCGGCAGGAACTTGTAGTAATACAGCTCCGGCTCGACATGCTGATGCGGCGGATAAGAAGACCACTTGCCCGGGAAATGTACAACCTCGCCGATGAAGAAATTGGTCTCTGGGCAGTTGGAACGGTCAAAGAAGGTGCGG
>CALYTA010000163.1 GCA_945486175.1 uncultured Clostridia bacterium
AATCTCCGCGTCGTTCAGATACAGCACGCCGCCGTCAAAATAGGCGTTGTTGTCCTTCGAGCCGTGCGCTGTCGTCGAGCCGTCATTGTTCCAGCCCATGCCGTCGGTCAGAACCTTGCCTGCAATTGTGACCTGCTGCGCATTCTGCGGCTCCTCTGCGGCTGCCGTCACCGGAAGCGCCGCCACCAGCAGACAGGCACACATTACCGCACTGGCCAGTCTTTTTTTCATTGGTTTTCCCTCACTTTCGTTTCGTACAGATGTTACTGGAATAATATACCATTTGCAGATGCCTGTCAAGTTACAATTTGGTAAATATGTCCAAAAAGGGAGCCGCTTTTCAGCGACTCCCTGTTAAAATACCCTATGCTTCTGTGATGATGACCGTGAACGGCTCCGCTGCGCCCTGTGGGTCGGCAATGTACAGCCTTTCATAGCCATAGCTGCGGACACATGCGCCGTCTGTCACCTGCTCCCAGATGACCGGCGGATGGTGCATCAGCCGGTTCTGCCGGACAGCAAACGAAATGCCCTCCGCGCGCGCCTGTACCGGCGTGCCGTAATGATAGAACAAATGGAAGCTGATGTTTCCTTCGGGCAGGTCATCGACAGAGAAATTATCGCTCGAACGGTGCTTGTGGTCGGACATGGTTGTCGCCTGGCTGTCCACACGGACGGCGGATTCCGCAACAACCGTAAATTCCTTCTGTGCCCCGCGGGGATTGGCAATATACATCCGGTCACATCTCATGGTCGGCGCTGCATGCCCGGAACGGATATCGCGCAGGTAAACCGGATCGCGGCGCATCGGCTCATCAATCCAGATATCAAACATGACATCCTCCGCCTCGCGCTGCGCATCGGTACCATAGTCATAATAGGCACGGAAAAACAAATCCGCATAGCGTCCATACGCTTCCAGCGAAAAGTTTTCGCTCGAACGGTGCAGCTCGCCTTCATACAGGCTGCCGGCACTGGTGATTGTTGTCTTCACTGTCATGAGAATCCCTCCTCCTGCCTGATGCGCACTTTGTTACATTCCGTATCTCTGTCATACTATTGTACCATGTGCGCCATGCAGCGTCAAGCGATATGGGAGCATTGGTCTCCTGCCAGCGTCTTCGGTTTATTTCAGTGCCGCAAACTTTTGCAGCATGGTTGCTGCCTGCGCGCGTGTCAGCGTGCCCTGCGGCATCAGCTTTCCATCGGAACCGCTCATAATTCCGTTTGCCACTGCCCATTGCATCGCATTCTTTGACCAGGAAGAAACCTTTCCGGCGTCCGAAAAACCATTCAGGTTTGCGCGTGCCGAAACATTCCAGCCCAGCTTGCCTGCATAGCTGTACAGCATCACCGCAAACTGCTCGCGCGTCACTGCGGCATTCGGTGAAAAGCGATTGTTGCCTGTGCCGGAAACCAGGCCTGCACCGCTCGCCCATTTCACTGCGGCGGCATACCATGCATCTGACGGTACATCAGAAAAGCTCTTCGGCGAACCGCTCGAAATGCCGAAGCCGGATTTCTGTGACAGCTTGTACAGTGTCATAGCCGCCATCGCGCGGTTCATACCGGTATTGGGTGAAAAGCGGATCGCACTTGTTCCGGACATCAGGCCGTTGTTATATGCATATCCCACCGGGTTGTAATACCAGTCCGAGCTGCGGACATCCAAAAACCGGTTGGCGGAATAGGTCGTCGAATACACAGCCACATATGCATATGCATCGTGGTTGGCACTGTCAAAATTGCCGATGCCGGAGGCATTGGTCTCACCCGCGCCCGCAATCACCTTCATGCCGGAGGTTTTCGTTTTTCCACGCATGCCGACAGCCGGAACTGCGTCACCAAATCCGGTTCCACGCGCAATTGCCAGCGATTTGCCCGAAACTGTCGTTCCGGCAGAGGTGTTGATGCCCACACAGCCGCTGGCAGTTACCCTGCTGTCTGTGATCTTGATGGTGTTCGCCCATATGCCGAGGTCAAATTCGCCGTATGCGGAAACAACTGCATTCTGAACCGTGCAGGTGCCGTCACAGGAAATGCCTGCCCAGCCCGCATTCGCGGATACCGTTGTATCGGAAATGGCCAGATTGCCAGCGACTACGATGGCATCGTTTCCGTCAGAATCACCTCTCGACTTTGCCGTTCCCGCAGACAGCGTGCCGCTGCCGGAAATCGTCAGCGAACCGTCTGCCACATAAACGCCGACCGCCGCATAACCGGAGTTTGAAATGCTGCTGGTGCCGGACAGGCTGATGGAAACCGACCCGCTTGGAACATAAATGCCCGCCGTCGCATCGCGTCCTCCATAGGATACCGTTCTGCCGCCTGTGATCTTCGCATTTTTCAGGTACAGTGTGCCGCTTTTATAGTACGCATTGTAATTGGATGACGACGCACTGGCATTGCCGTTTTTCCAGTATGTTCCGTCAGTCAGTTTAACGCCATTGACATATACCGAACCGGCAGCTGCCTTGATATCCTGTACCTGCGTACTATCCTGCTGCACATCGGCTGCGCCCAGCTGCTGCCGCGCCTGCGGCTCCGCCGCAAATGCCGCAGCCGGAAGCAGTGTCACTGCCATACACAATGCCAGCAGCAGGCTTCCCACTCTTTTTTTCATCTTGTTCTCCCTCTCTTTGCAAAATATGTGCCAGCCCGGCGGCGCATGTATGCGACCAGCTCCACCGCCGGGATGAGATACAGCGTTTACTCCTCCAGATGCTCCAGGCCCTGGCTCATGATGGTGTGCACATGGTCATCCGCCAGCGAATAGACAATGTTCTTCCCCTCACGGCGGAAGCGCACCAGCCGGCTCTGCTTGAGCACGCGCAGCTGGTGGGAAATCGAGCTCTGCGTCATGTTGAGTGCCTGTGCGATATCGCCCACGCTCATATCGCTCTCGACCAGCACATACAGGATTTTAATGCGCGTCGAATCGCCGAATACCTTGAACAGCTCCGCGAGATCATATAATTCCTCTTCGGTCGGAACCTGGTCGCTGAGGGAAAAGAAATCCGTGCCCTCCGGCATGTTTTCCAGCTCTTTTTTATCTACACCCACGGTTATTCCTCCTCATCGTCATCGACCGGACGCGCTTCCACATCGATCACTTTCTGATTTTCATAGGTTTTATTTGCGCGGTTCATGCGGAAAATAATAATCAGGTCGGACAGGCCGCTGTAGACCAGCGCAATCCCGATCAGGCGGAATGTCAGCTCCGCAGTCGAATACGGATTCATCAGGATCACTGCGCCAAAGACGACGGTGATAATGCCCAGAACCAGCACGGAGGTGCCTGACGGATCACCAAATCGGCGCAGGCCAATGCCGTGCCGCACATTCACAATGCCGTCAATCAGCAGAATCAGGCCGACAACAATCGGCAGAATGGAGCTGATGGTTTTCGGCTGGCTGATGACAAAAATACCGGTGCCTGCCGCAATCACACTGATGAGCAGCGTGCCCACACGCGCAATGCGGTCGCGCAGACAGCCGAGCACGCCCAGCACGCCCCAGGCAATCAGCAGCGCGCCGATCACATAGCATGCAATCTTTAAAAACATATCGGGGAACAGCAGCAATGCAACGCCCAGCGCAAGGCAGCCGACCGCCGCAACAATCATACTGCTGCGAATACTGCGGAATGTCTCAAACATAATAAAATCCCTCCTCAAATACGGCAAATGTGCCCTATGGCTTACTTTGATTGTACGGCATCCCACCCGCCGTGTCAATGACCAGCTGTGCCGCCGTGACCGTCTTTCCCGCGCTTGCGGCGCGAAAAAATGAATAAACTCTGACAGTTGTGCGCGGCTGCTTGCAATTTCTCCTTATTTGGTGTACTATCATCATTGGGAACTTTTCCCCATCACAAAATTGTTTATAAAATCTAACAGAAGGTGTTTGATATGACGAAAATTGACATTATTTCCGGCTTTCTCGGCGCAGGCAAAACCACGCTGAT
>CALYTA010000164.1 GCA_945486175.1 uncultured Clostridia bacterium
CTGCTGCTGGACGAGCCGACCAATGACCTCGATATTGAAACGCTGACCATTCTGGAAAGCTATCTGGAAAATTTCGACGGTGCGGTGCTCGCGGTATCACATGACCGCTATTTTCTCGACAAAATCGCCGGCCGGATCTTTGAATTCCGTCCGGACGGGCATGTCAGGGAATATCTGGGCAATTATGCGGATTATCTGGAAAAGCGCGAGGATGCACCGGAAGCCGCGCCGAAAAAGGCAGAAGCTGCACCGAAAGCGCGCAAAAAGCCGAGTGAAAAGCTGCGCATGAGCTATAAAGACCAGTATGAGCTGGAACACATTGAGGACGAAATCGAGGCGATGGAACAGCAGCTGGCGGACTTGCAGGCAGAGCAGGAGGCAAACACCTCGGATTTTGTGGCACTCCAGCAGCTTGCCGGACAGATCGAAGAGCTGTCCGCGAAGCTGGAGGAGCGAACCGAGCGGTGGATGGAATTGCAGGAGCTGGCAGAGCGCATCGAGCAGCAGAACAGCTGATTACAGCACCAGCTTGCATACGCCGAGTGCCATGAGCGCGATGCCGCACGCCATGGAGCGGGCTTTTTCGCCCGGAATGGGCAGCTTTGTGCCGAACCATCTGCCATACCAGACGGCAAAGAAATTCCATACGAACGCGATGCCGAACAGCGGCAGCAGGGCAAAGCCCTGCGTCATAATGCCCAGTCCGCCGATCAGTGAGTCGATGGACACCGGGATGGCGAGTACAATGGCCTCTGCCGGGGACAGCACCTTGGAATTGTCCTTGTCCGCCTGGGCATGGTCGAGAAAGATTGCCGCACCGGTACGCAGCGGTGCGAGCCATTTCCTTTTTGTCCGCTGGGCGGCGAGTGAGATGCGGTCCCCGAAGAGCTGCATCAGGCCGATCAGCATGAGCGCGAAAAAGCCGAGCAGACGGATGTACAGCTCCGGCAGGTCGTCGAACAGGATATTTTTGCCCGCGGCAGACACAAGCAGGAATCCGCTGCTCACGGCAGCCATGCAGATGCGCGAATACCATGGGATCCAGATGTCGGATGTACCGCAGGCCATGGCGGCGAACATGACATCCATGGTGACGGCGACAACGATGAAAAAGTCCAAAAAAATCCCCCCTGAAGAAAAATACCGCCCGCTTTCAGTACAGCCATTTGTATGACAGAACCGAGCGGGCGGTGAATTTTTTCAGGTGGGGGAATCAGATGTTCAGAATACCTGCCAGTAAGCGGCGAAGTAGGGCGGAAGCTCCGAGCCGCCGCCGAAGTCATGGACTTGACCGGTAATCAGGTCGCGGGCGCGTCCGGCTTCCGCGTTGAAATGTGCGGTGAACGGCTGGTCGTCGGCGTTGATGACGACCATGACGCGCTCGTCCTCAAACGCGCGTTCAAAGATAACCTGTTTTGTCGTGAGCAGGCGCGTGGTGAAATTGCCATAGCACAGTGCCTTTGAGTTTTTCTTGGCTTCCGCGAGCTTTGCGATATATTCGGTCAGCTCATTGCTCTGCGGCTCGTCGAAGCACGGGCGCAGGTTTGCATCCGAACCGGGCTGTTTGACCGCTTTTTCACCCCATTCACTGCCGTAATAGATGCATGGGATGCCCGGCATGCCGACCATCAGCGCGTAAATCAGCGGCAGATGCTTTTCGTTTTGCAGGATGGAGGCGACACGTGTGACGTCGTGGTTGTCGACGAAGGACAGCAGATGCTTGCCCTTGTACAGCGTCCAGTACTCCGGGCCGAACTGGCGCTGGAGCGAGTGGGTGATCTCGAACATGTTCATGCTGTTGAACGATGAATACAGACCCTTGTAGCAATCGTAGTTGGTGCAGGCATGCAGCATGTCATCTGCGAGGAACGGGGAGCAGTCGCTGCTCATGACCTCGCCGACGAGGAAGAAATCCGGCTTCAGCGTGTCGCAGAACGCGCGCAGGCGGCGCATGAAGTCGCGGTCGAGCGAATACGCGACGTCGAGGCGCAGGCCGTCGATGCCAAATTCCTCGACCCAGCCGCGGATGCAGTCGAAGATATGCTGGATGACCGCTTCGTTGCGCAGGTTGAGCTTGACCAGCTCGTAGTGACCCTCCCAGCCCTCGTACCAGAAGCCGTCGTTATAATTGGAATTTCCGTC
Source organism: uncultured Clostridia bacterium (assembly GCA_945486175.1). Taxonomy (GTDB): domain Bacteria; phylum Bacillota; class Clostridia; order Oscillospirales; family Butyricicoccaceae; genus Butyricicoccus_A. The sequence continues at coordinate 2,143 of CALYTA010000164.1, forward strand.
GAAGTTGATGATGAACCAGTCCTTGTACGGGGAATCCCATTTCTTTTCCTGTACATCGCGGAAGGCCCAGAAGCCGCGGCCGACGTGGTTGAATACGCCGTCCAGCACGACACGGATGCCGTTTTCGTGCAGCGTGTCGCAGACCGCTGCAAAATCCGCATTGGTTCCCAGGCGGCAATCGATTTTGCGGAAGTCGCGGGTGTCATAGCCGTGGCTGTCCGACTCGAAAACAGGGGAAAGATACAGTGCATTGCAGCCGACCGAAGCGATGTGATCCGCCCATGTGCCGATTTTGCTCACGCGGTTGACGGTTTCACCGTCATTTTCCCACGGTGCACCACAAAATCCCATCGGATAAATCTGATAAAAAACGCTCTCATATGCCCACATAACGAAAGATAACCTCCTCGGTATGAAAAAATGAAGTGTTATTGCTCACATATTATACCATATTTGTGAACATGCAACAACAAATCTGTGCAAAAAGTCCCGGTATTTTTTGTATCTTTCCCTTGCTTTTTTGCAGAATTCATGATAAACTTATTAACCGAAACCGGACAATCCTCTGTCCACCCGGTCACGGGGCGTGATCACCGGTCCGCTGCGGCACAGCATTGTGCCCGGAAGCTTTCCACGGCGGGCAGGACCGGAGGTTTTAAAAGAGACACGATTGTCTAAGATTGAGAGGAGAAAATACGATGGACTTAGTAAAGGTTCTCGCAGAGCAGCAGATCAAGTCCGATCTGCCGGAACTCAAGGTTGGCGATACCGTAAAGGTACACCAGAAGATCAAGGAAGGTAACCGCGAAAGAATTCAGGTTTTCGAGGGTACCATCATCGCTATCAAGCATAGCGGCATCAACAAGTCTGTAACCGTTAGACGTATTTCTTACGGTGTAGGCGTTGAGAAGACCTTCCCGGTACATTCCCCGAACATTGCAAAGTTCGAGGTACTGCGCAATGGTAAGGTACGTCGTGCTAAGCTGTACTATCTGCGCGGCAGAGTCGGCAAGGCAGCAAAGGTTCAGGAAAAGCTGTAAGTTTCAGCCTGTATTCAGGAACCACAAAGGAGAGAACAGCTTATGTTCTCTCCTTTTTCATTTTGCAGCAGTGTTTTTTGCTGGTTTTCTGTGTTTTCTGGCAAAATTACTTGCTAAATGAGGATGAATCGGTATAATATAAAAGTATATGTTTATCCGATGAAAGGATGATGAAATCCAATGCGCGAGCAAAACAATGCTTCCGGTGAGGAAGTGTCGAAGGGACGGTTTCACAGTGAACTGTTCGATTGGGGAGAAGCCCTGCTGATCTCTCTGGCAGCAGTGATTCTGGTGTTTGTCTTTGGTGTACGCATTATTGGCGTAGAAGGCAATTCCATGCTGCCAACCCTGCAGGACGGCAATCAGCTGCTGGTCTCCAATCTGTTTTATACACCGGAAAAAGGCGATGTTGTCATACTGACCAAGGATTCCTTTATGGTAAGCCCAATTGTCAAGCGTGTGATCGCAACCGAAGGCGATACGGTAGATATTGATTTTTCCACCGGTACCGTATCTGTCAACGGCGAAGTGCTGGAGGAAAGCTATATTGCGGAGCCCACAACAACACAGTATGACGTTACCTTTCCTCAGACCGTACCGGAAGGCTGTATCTTTGTCATGGGCGATAACCGCAACCATTCCACAGACAGCCGCTATGGCGAGCTGGGCATGGTGGATACACGGTATGTGATCGGTAAGGTTTTGATGCGCATTTTCCCGTTCCGGGAAATCGGAACAGTATCATAAGGAGAGAAATATATGAATATACAGTGGTATCCT
>CALYTA010000165.1 GCA_945486175.1 uncultured Clostridia bacterium
CGCATGATGCTGGATGTCGAGGTTCTGCGCGGAGAAGAAATTGTATACCGCACGATGGCACTCAATGAGGCGATCATCAAAACCGGTTCCATTTTCCGCATCAGCCTGCTGGACATTCTGTGTGACCGCGAATCGGTCTGCTCGCTGCACGGCGACGGTGTCATCATTTCCACACCGACCGGCAGCACGGCGTATTCGCTTGCGGCAGGCGGCCCGGTCATCGAACCGTCTGCGGAGAATATTTCCGTCGTCCCTATCTGTCCGCATGGCATGCAGCCGCGGTCATATCTGTTTTCCCCGCACCGTGAAATCTGTGTACAGCCGCGTTTCTTTAACGATGCGACCATTTTTGTGTCCAGCGACGGACGCAGGGGCTTTGAACTGACGGATGGCGACCGCGTTTTTGTGCGCAAAGCGCCGTTCTGCACGCGTCTGCTCCGTGTAAAGGGCAACAGCTTTTATTCCTTGCTGAACGAAAAGCTGACAATCGGACGCAACTGAGCAGGAGAAAGGATGTCTTATGAAATTCCAGCGTCAGGCAAAAATTCTCGAGCTCATCGAGCACAATGAAATCGAAACGCAGGAAGAGCTTTCCATGCGCCTGCGTGATTTAGGATATGACACGACACAGGCGACGGTTTCCCGTGATATCAAGGAACTGCGTCTGATTAAAATTTTGTCGCCGTCCGGCAAATACCGCTATGCGACATCAACACAGGAGGCGGAAAACAGCTTTGTCAGCAGGCTGCAGAATATTTTCCGCGAGTGCGTCACAGGTGTGGACGCCGCACAGAATATCGTCGTCATCAAGACGCTTCCGGCGCTGGCATCTGCGGCGGCGATGGCGATTGACGCCATGCGCGTGCCGAAGGTTATCGGCACGATCAGCGGCGATGACACGGTGTTCATTGTCATGCGCGACAATGAAAGTGCGCTTGATTTTTGTGAAGATACCAAAAATATGCTGAAATAAGCTGAAATCAAAGGAGAACAGACATGTTAAGCCTGCTTCATATTGAAAATATCGCTGTCATTGAGCAGGCGGATATTGTCCTTCAGCCGGGCTTTACCGTTCTGACCGGTGAGACCGGCGCAGGCAAATCGATCATCATCGATTCCATCGGCGCAATTATGGGACAGCGCACGAGCCGTGAGCTGATCAGAAGCGGCGAAAAGAAAGGATTTGTCAGCGCAGTGTTTGAGCAGATTTCTCCGGAGCTGGAAAAACAGCTGCAGGAGCTCGGCCTGGACACCTGCGAGGACGGTACGGTCCGCATTCAGCGCGAGCTGTCCGCGGAGGGCAGAAGCGTGTGCCGCGTCAACATGCGGCCGGTGCCCGCATCCGTGCTCAAGACACTCAGTCCGTATTTAATCAACATCCACGGCCAGCACGACGGCCAGAAACTGATGCAGGAGGAATATCACATCGATTTTCTCGACAGCTTCTGTGATACCGAACCGCTGCTGGAGCAATACCGCCCGCTGTATTCCCGCCTGTTTTCTCTTCGGAGCAAAATCCGTGAGTTGGAAAAGAGCGAACAGCAGCGCGCCCAGCGCATCGACATGCTGCGTTATCAGTTCGATGAAATCGCCGCAGCGAACCTCAAACCGGGCGAAGAGGAAGAGTTGACCGAACGCAGGCAGTTCTTTGACAATGCCGGAAAGCTGGCATATGCGCTGCAAAATGCCTCCATGATGCTCGCCGGTGATGAAGATACCGACGGCGCGTGCGACCTGCTCGCGCAGGTGTCGGAAGAACTCGCAGATATCTCGACGCTGTCGACCGAACTGAACAATGCGGCAAAAAAGGCGGAAGAGCTGCGCTATCTCGCCGAAGATCTGCGGGAAACGGTCTCCGATCTGGCTTCCCGCGTCGATTTCTCCGAACAGGAGCGCGATGCCGTAGAGGAGCGCCTGGATGTCATTTACCGGCTGCGCCGCAAGTATGGCGCGACCGTCGAGGAAGTGCTTGCCTATTGTGACAGCGCGGCTTCCGAGCTGGAAGAGCTGGAAAATGCCGATGACCGCAAAGAGCAGCTTGTCGCGGAATACCGCGAAACGCTGTCGGCAGCACGCGAAATCGCCGGAGAGCTGTCGCGCCTGCGGCGCGATGCAGCCATTGAGCTGGAAGCAAAAATCGTGGAACAGCTCGAAGACCTCGACATGGCAAAGGTTCGCCTGTCCATTTCGGTCTCCCCGCAGACCAAGCTCAACCCGCGCGGCGCGGATGAGGTCCGCTTCCTGATTTCCACCAATCCGGGCGAGCCGGTCAAGCCGCTGAGCAAGATTGCCTCCGGCGGCGAATTGTCCCGCATCATGCTTGCGATAAAAAATGTGTTGACGCAGTCGGAAGATGTGGGTACACTTATCTTTGACGAAATCGACACCGGTGTGAGCGGACGGGCGGCGCAGAAAATTGCTGTCAAGCTCGGGGAAATCTCCCGCAGCAAGCAGACACTGTGCGTCACGCACCTGCCGCAGCTGGCAGCGATGGGCGACCATCATCTGCTCATTCAGAAATCGGTTTCAGATGAGCACACGTTTACCGATGTGCGCCCGCTGGAAGGGGAAGCGCGTGCGAGCGAACTGGCGCGCATGATTTCCGGCGACGCGATTACCGAGCTTTCCATGCGCAACGCGGAGGAGCTTCTCACGCGCGCGGCAAACAGCAAGACAATGTGAGCAATTGGCCTGTCTTTCGGCTGTGCCAAATGACGATAAATAGAAAGGGTTTCTACAACGATGTCACAAGTATACGAAGAATTACAGGCACGCGGTTTAATCGCCCAGTGCACCAATGAAGAAAAAGTACGCGATCTGCTGGACAACCACCAGACCACGTTTTATATCGGCTTCGACGCAACAGCCGATTCGCTGCACGTCGGCCATTTCCTTCAGCTGGTTGTCATGGCGCGCCTGCAGCAGGCAGGCCATCGTCCGATCGCACTGATCGGCGGCGGCACCACTATGATCGGTGATCCGACAGGCAAGACCGACATGCGCAAGATGCTGACCAAGGAAGAGATCGATCACAACGCGGAATGCTTCCGCCAGCAGATGCGCCGCCTCGTCGATTTCAGCGACGGCAAGGCCACGATGCTCAACAATGCGGACTGGATTCTGAAGTTTAACTACATGGATTTCCTGCGTGAGGTCGGCGTACATTTCTCCGTCAACCGCATGCTGACGGCAGAGTGCTTCAAGACCCGTCTGGAAAAGGGCCTGAGCTTCATCGAGTTCAACTACATGCTGCTGCAGAGCTATGACTTCCTGCACCTGTACCGCACGGAGGACTGCCATCTGGAGCTGGGCGGCGATGACCAGTGGTCGAACATCATCAACGGCGCTGACCTGATCCGCCGTGTCGAAGGCAAGGATGACGCTTACGGCCTGACCTTCACGCTGCTGACCACCTCGGAAGGCAAGAAGATGGGCAAGACCGAAAAGGGTGCTGTCTGGCTTGATCCGGAGAAGACCTCTCCGTATGACTTCTTCCAGTACTGGAGAAACATCAATGACGCCGATGTCATCCGCGTCATGAAGATGCTGACCTTTATGCCGCTCGACGAAATCGCCGAGTACGAAAAGCTGGAAGGCGCAGGCCTCAACCGCGCAAAGGAAAAGCTCGCTTATGAAATCACTGCCATGGTTCACGGCAAGGACGAGGCGGAAAAGGCACTGGCTGCAGCGAGAGCTGTATTTGCAGGTGGTGCGTCTGCGGCAGACATGCCGACCACACAGCTGTCTGCGGATGACCTGACTGACGGACAGATCGGCGCACTCGATCTGCTGGTCAAGACCGGTCTGGTCAAGTCCAAGAGTGAAGCGCGCCAGGTTGTCAAGCAGGGCGGCCTGACCATCAACGACGCAAAGGTAACTGACATGTTCGCCATGTACGGTGCGGATGCGTTCGGCAATGACGGCATGATTATCCGCAAGGGTAAGAAGACATTCCACA
>CALYTA010000166.1 GCA_945486175.1 uncultured Clostridia bacterium
GAATGTGCCGATATGCCGTGAGACGGCAGGCGCAATACGGAGGTACTTCTGTGGGAAGAAAAGAAGCAAGAGAAATTGCACTTCATCTGATTTTTGAACTGAGCTTCAAGCAGTTCAGTGACGAGGAACTGCTGTCTGACCGTCTGGAACAGTCGGTCATGGATTCATTGGCGGGCGATGTCGTGCTGTATGCGGGTGAACTGCCGGAGGATCAGAAGGTGTATATTCGCAATACAGTGATGGGCGTCTGTGCGCATTGTGCGGAGCTGGACGCAGTGGTTGAAAAGCATTCCACCAACTGGAATACCAACCGTCTGTCCCACATGACCATGTCGCTGCTGCGGCTCGCACTGTATGAAATGCAGTATGTCGAAGATGTTCCGGTCGGAGCAGCGATTGATGAAGCTGTGGAACTGGCGAAAAAATATGAATCCGAGGAAGTTCCGGCATATATCAACGGTGTACTCGGTGCGGCAGCGCGTGAGCTGGCGGCAGACTGATGGCACGATTTTTCGGCGTCGATACCTCCAATTACCGCACCTCTGCGGCACTGTTTGACAGTGAGAGCCGTGCGTGGCATAATTCCGGACGGCTGCTGGAGGTGCCGGAAGGACGCATCGGGCTGCGGCAGAGCGATGCGCTGTTTCAGCATGTGCAGCACTTACCGGAGCGCATTCTTGAACTGGAAAAAGGGTTCGGGACACAGGTAACGGCAATTGCTGCAAGTACCCGGCCGCGTGCAGTTGAAGGGTCTTATATGCCGTGCTTCCTTGCCGGTGCAGGTGTTGCACGCAGTATGGCACATGCACAGGGCATACCGTTCTATGAGGTCTCACATCAACAGGGACATTTGGCGGCGGCAGCGCTGTCAGCGGATGCCCTGCATCTGCTTCGTGAGCCATTTCTGGCATGGCATTTGTCCGGCGGCACAACAGAACTGCTGTATGTCAAACCCGATGGACAGCTGTTTTCGGCGGAAATCATTGGCGGCACGGACGACCTGGCAGCAGGCCAGTTGATTGACCGTGCCGGGAATCTGCTGGGGCTTTCGTTCCCGGCTGGCGCACAGCTGGAACAGCTGGCAAATGCCTGCACGCATCCGGAAAAGCCGTTTCGTCCAAAGGTGTCGGGCAGCCATTTTTCACTGTCCGGTGCACAGAATAAAATTGAAAAACTGTATCAGACAGGCGCGCCGCGTGAAACCGTTGCGCGCTATACCATTGATATTGTCGGCAGCGCCGTGATGGATGCGACACGGCAGGCTGTGGAAGAACTGCATCTGCCAGTGTTGTGTGCGGGCGGTGTCATGTCCAATCGTCGGCTCCAGCAGCGCATGCGCGATGCATTTGGTGCACACTTTGCCGAACCGACGCTGTCGGGTGACAACGCGGTAGGCGTTGCGGTGCTGGCGGCACTGTTGAGCGGGGAGCTGCTATGAAACAACAGACAGTTTATACGGTTTCGCAGGTCAATCATGCGATTAAGTTGATGCTGGAGGAACATGAACCGTTTCGCAACCTGTATGTTCAGGGCGAAATTTCCAACTACAAGGCACATTCTTCCGGTCACAGATATCTGACCCTCAAAGACAAAGACGGCGTACTTTCAGCAGTGATGTTCCGTTCAGACGCTGCACGGCTGCGCTTTCGACCGGAAAATGGCATGAAGGTCATCGCACGCGGACGCATCAGCTGTTATCCAAAGTATGGGCAGTATCAGATGTATATTGCAGACATGATGCCGGATGGCATCGGTGCGCTGACCATTGCGTTCGAACAGCTCAAGCAGCGCCTGTATACCGAAGGACTGTTCGACGAAGCGCGTAAAAAGCCGCTTCCGCGTCTGCCGCAGACGATTGCGATTGTGACTTCACCGACCGGCGCAGCGGTGCGCGATATGCTGCGCATCCTCAAACGCCGATATCCGCTGGCCAAAGTACAGATTTATCCTGTCCTCGTACAGGGCGAAGGGGCAGCAGCTGATATCGCAAATGCAATTGCAGCAGTCAACCGGCGCGGAGAAGCGGATGTAATCATTACAGGCCGCGGCGGCGGATCTCTGGAGGATCTCTGGGCGTTTAACGAAGAAATTGTAGCGCGTGCCATTGCAGCATCGGAAATTCCGGTGATTTCTGCCGTGGGGCACGAGCCGGATGTTACGATATCGGATTTTGCCGCAGATGCACGCGCTTCCACACCATCCAATGCGGCAGAAATCTGTGTGCCGGATGCAGCAGAGCTCCGGCGTTTTCTGCGCACGGCGGACAATGCCTTGCTCAGTGATATGACAGCAATTTTGCAGGGCAAACGGGCACAGCTGGACGCATTGGACAAGCGCAGAAAGCTGCGCACCCCTATGGGATATATTCAGGACAAACGCTTTGAACTGGAACATGTTACCGGACAGATGACTGCCGCCATACAGCAGATATTGGCGGTGAGAAGGCAGGAATTTGTCCGGCAGGCGGCATATCTCGACGCTTACAGCCCGCTCAAGGTTCTGGCGCGCGGTTATTCTGTCGTGACGAAGGACGGAACGGTTGTTGCGAGCAGCGCCAAACTACGCCGCGACGATGAAATTTTTGTCCGGTTTGCCAAAGGCGGCGCGGTTTGTACAGTAAAGCAGATTAAGCGGAAATGCTGAGGATACAGATAATGGAAGACATGACATTTGAACAGGCGATGAAGCGCCTGGAAGAAATTGTAACGCAATTGGAAGCCGGTGAGGCACCGCTGGATAAAAGCATGGCGCTGTTCGAGGAAGGGACCAAGCTTTCGGCTTATCTGTCCGGACTGCTCGACCGCGCGGAACAGAAAGTAACGATGGTGACGACACAAAACGGCGAAGAAGTTGAAGTGCCGTTCGATGCGCAGGAAGGGGAATGACCAATGACACTGAATGAACAGCTTGCGGCATACAGCACGATGGTAGAAAAAAAGCTGCTGGAATACTTGCAGCCGCAGGAGGATAAAGGCCAGAGTGTAATTTTTGATGCATGCCGCTATTCTGCGATGGCAGGCGGCAAGCGGCTTCGTCCGGCATTGGTGCTGGAATTCTGCCGCCTGAGCGGTGGGAATATCGAAGCAGCACTGCCGTTTGCCTGCGCATTGGAAATGATTCATACGTATTCACTCATTCACGACGACCTGCCGTGTATGGATGATGACGATCTGCGCCGCGGCAAGCCGACCAACCACAAGGTCTATGGCGAAGCTATGGCGGTTCTTGCGGGCGACGGTCTGTTAAATCTGGCGTTTGAGACCGCATCTGATCCGGCAAACACAGCTCTGGTCGGTGCTGAGGTACAGCTCAAGGCCATCCGCGCGCTGTCGCGTGCTTCCGGTATGGAAGGCATGATCGGCGGTCAGGTTCTGGACATGCAGGCGGAGGAAACTCAGATTTCGCTTGACCAGCTTAAAACACTTCAGGAACTCAAGACCGGTGCCCTTATTTGTGTGGCGGCACAGCTCGGCTGCCTGATCGGCGGCGCAACCGCGGAACAGGCAGAGGCTGCATTGGAATATGCGCGTTGCATTGGCCTTGCGTTCCAGGTTCAGGATGACATTCTGGACATTGAGGGCGATGAGGAAGCACTGGGCAAGCCGATTGGCTCGGACGCAGAAAACGGTAAGAGTACATACCCATCCCTGCTGGGCATTGCACGCTGCCATGAACTGGTGCGCGAACTGTCAGAACAGGCAATCCATGCATTGGCACCGTTTTCAGATGCCGGTATGCTGCCGGCACTTGCACGCACGCTGGCGGAGCGCAAATACTGAATCAATCGCGAATAATTTGTAAATAAATTGCACGACAACTTGCAAATTTACAAACAATATGGTAAATTATGTAGCGGTGGCGCAGTATTCTAGTCAGTTTTTCACGTTCCTAAGACGGGCCTAAAAATCCGTAGACGGGCATATCGATGAAGTCCCTGGTGT